>JBGTDF010000193.1:0-12248 GCA_041748455.1 Planktosalinus sp. | reverse complement strand
CTGCATCATAACAATATTGGTGTACAAATTGGTCTTCTTCTTCATCTTGGTAAGCTACTTCTTTTACGTTTCCGCTTACCAAATCGTATTGGTATTTTGTTTTTTTTATGTTTTGTCCTAAACTTACTAGTTCTGCATCATGTATGTCTTGAATCACTTCTTTTACGTTACCATGTACATCATAATCGTAAAAAGTAGCATTGTCATAGCCGGTTAAGGTACCTGTTGTGGTATAGTCTTCAAAATACAAAACGCCTGTAATTCTGTTTCGGGTATTGTCATGAGCAAAATCTTCAAACAAAGCCATTACGCCTGATATGGGCATTTCATCATAAATGGTTACGGTTACTTCTTCTCGGTCTGTTGAAATATTGTCTGGAAAATCTACATGTGATACATCAACAAGTGTGCTTCCTGTTACCAATCTTCCATTTTCATTAAAGGTGTAGGTAGAGGTTGGAATCACCATTTCTCCCACTTCAATGATTCTACCAATGGGGTCGTATTTGGTATAGCTCATGGTGTTATCGGTAAGTTGTTTTGCGTTTTGTGATACAACTAATCTGCCTAATGCATCATAACCAAAATAGCTTTCGCCTCCATCTGGTGTGCTTTGCCAAACCAATTGGTTTAAAGAATTGTGTTTGTATTGGGTTTTATGGGTGTGTACTGGAATTACATCTGGGTTGTTGTCATCAATATTAGCTGGAGTATCATTATTGGTTCTAGCTGTGTTTATAGATGCTGTTACAATAGTTTGGTCAATTCTATCCACTCCTTTAGGTGGAACGGTTTGAATTAAATTTCCAGCTTGGTTGTAATAGTACAGGGTATAATGAAACTCCTTATCTTCATATTCCAAATCAAAATTTTCAATTACTGAGGAAAGGGCTTCTTCAATGTATCTTTGTTTAAAGTTTTCAATGGTGTTTTCTAAATAAATATCATATTGGTTTTGTGCATTTACTGTGTCTATATTTGCAGTTAATTGCTCGCAAGGGTATTCTATGATTATATTAGGAAAATTAGGTTTACTTGGTGGTGGGCAGATTTCAGAATTGGGTAAATAAATTTGGTTGATATAATTACTCCAGTTAAGTCCAACTGAAGAGCTAAGTCCATCTACGTATGTATCGTAGGCATCAACTGCATCTTCAAACTCACTTACTGGTAAACCAAAGTTTAGTTGACTACTTGCAAATTGTCCAATGCTTAAATAAAGGTCGTGGTTATTGTCTTCTATTGTAAATTCATCTAAATAATATAAATATCCATCTACTACATAGGCATAATTGGTGTTACAAAATTCTTCTTCTGTATATTCAGGAAATTGATCTAATTCATCTAAGGATGTGTTTAAACTTTCAATGGCAGCTTGGTAAGTTACCCATTTTTCATTACAACTTACGGGTTGTATACCTGAGGGGATACAATCGTCACAATTGGGGGCTTTAAAACAGGTGGCTCTTCTAGTTTCCATTTCAATTAAGGAGATTCCCCCCATTCCATCATCCAGTATGGCGGTAATGGTTAAATAAACATCTCCTGAGCCATCAACGTTTATTGTTACATTGGCTACGCCTACAAGTAAATCATCTAAATGAGAGCAGCTTTCAACGCAATCAAAGGTGATGGGGCATTGTGATTGTTTGGTAAGTGTAAATTCAAGTTTGGTTGAGCTAATGGTGAAAAAATGCAAGCCAATGGGTACAGATGGTTCTGCAGGGGTAAAATCTAAATGGGGTACCAAAGCCTGTAGTTCTGGAAAGGTGTGTCCATTGGTTAAACTATTGCTATTGTCTTTGTAATCAGAGATAGCAACATTGAGCATATTTTTGATTTTATTTGCTAAATCACTTTCTTGGTCACATGGGCAGTCTAGTTCAAAATTGATATCAGTTGATTTATATCTAAAACGAACTGCTATAGTAAAAGTATCAACTTCTCCATCTTCATTGATATAATAAAAGGTTAAATCCTTTGTTGTAGGATTAAAATGGTAGCCCGTGAAACTAACAAAATCAGTTGGTAAGCTTGGACCCAATTCAATTGTATAATCTAAATATTCAATCAAAACATTATAAGATGTATTTGTTGTTACTTCTGCGAACTTAGCATAATCGCCTAGTTGGGTTAAAATTTCACTTTCTGGGTACCAAGCTGGAATGATATTCATGATGGGTTCGTCTGTAAGAACGTCTCCTGATTCAAAATATCCAAAATTTAGTAAAATATTAAAAAGTGCACCTAGTTCATTTCCTAAATTTTGAGCTCTTTCACAATAAGGGGTAGGTGAACATTCTCCAATTTGAACATCTGTTCTACCTGTAATTACTTTTTCAACGATTCCTCCTGTGGTTTGTACCAAAGCCAGTATCTCAAATTCATAAGGCGTACTTACACCTCCACTTCCAGGAATATAATACAAGGTGTTCAAACTCACCACATCTGACCAATCATATCCACTCATGGCTAAGTCGTCTAATTCTATGGTAAGCATGGTTGCAATACCCGCCGCATCATTACAGGTAATACTTAAATCTCCAGAGCTGGGGGTAGATACAATTGTTACAGCTGTTCCTCCAGTTGTCATAATTGCTCCGCCCATAGCTTCATATAAATCTAGGGTAAATTGTGGAATGCTATTGGCGGGTGTACCTGTGGTTTCAAGTAATGTTTGTTGGGCAAGTGCGTCTAAAAAATATTCTACATCAAAACTTAAATCGCAACGTCCTGTTTGGGCATAAATTTGTGCATCTACCTCTGCGGCAGTGGTGGCAATCATCACATCTTCGGGTACGGTTGAATCATATAAATTATCTATTGGTATAAATCTTTTGGTTTTATTGGCAAATAAAAAGGAAAAATCTGCGGAAAACCAAGGGAATGGATTGTCTGGATCGGAAAGGGCTGATGCTCCTGCTTGAACGGCTTCTAGGTATAGTTCAAATATGGTAACATCTTCGGCTACATCACTTGTAAAATAAGATAGGTCAAATATAAATTCTGGATAATATAAAAAACCACTAAATCCGGGCATGGATGGTGTTTCTTCTCCAATATATCCGTTGTAACAGTTATCGGATATTACATAACAATCTACAAAAATTTGGTTGATTTTTTTCTTTTCACTTACATAGAGCATTTTATACATATTCCAAACGGCATCTTGTTCTTCTGTGCTTAGAGTACCAATAGCTGGTATGGTGCAAGTTCCTGCAAAATCGGTTCCGCAAACTATGGTTTTGATACAATAGTTCCATAGGCTAATTTGTGGTGAACCTGCATTCATTCGTTTATAGTCTACCAAAATGGCATCCATTAAATCACTCCTAAAATCATGTACTCCTAAATCATTCCCATTGATTTCCATAAAATCATAATCAATATTAAAATAAGGGTCATTGCTTTTTATGGCGTTTTCTGTGATGTTGGTTCCAAATATATTGCCTGTGGATATGGCTTCTGCATAGGTATCTATCTCTAATAATTTAGCATCATAATGTTCAGAACTATATGGATTTCCGCCTATGGTATGGGTTTCTTCACAAACTTCTTCCATCATACTTAAATAACAGAATTCTGGATGGTATTTTAGTAATGATTCTGCCCAAAAAGGTTTCCAATGGGAGAGAAAAACAGTTAGGTCTGCCAGTTGTTCTGGATAGGCTAAAAATTGATTGGGATTACTGGTGGGGATTAAGTCTGTATAGTCAAGTCCTGATGCTATCGCTGGAGTATAAGTGGTTCCATCTGTGGTAATGGTGATGGTATAATCCGTTCCATCTTCGTCTTTGTATTTTGGAAGTGGGTTTCTCCAATTATGAGTTGTGGTTATATTTCCTTGTTTTAAAACATTGGTGATTGTAAAAATGCTTAAGAGGTCTGTTCCAGATATATCTCCGTACTGCCCCATAGGGCTTAAATCGGCTATTAGGGTTTGGCGGTAGGCATCACAACTGGTTAAAATTCCCAATTGGTCTTCTATGGGTAATTCGTCATCACAATCCACATTGTCTTCAAAAAAATCTTCTGGGGTGAGTAAACAGGTATTGTTTTCTAAATAATCTTGTAAATAAATGTTTAATTGTACCGGGTCTACTCTTAAGTTTTTGCTCACGGTATATGAACCTACATCTAAAAGACTTTCAAATGTATAGGTGTAATTGGCATTGATTTCATTGATGTTTTGAAGTATACTTCCTGAGCCTATTCCTGTGGGGTCAAGGGGGTCTTCATTGTTATCGGTTTGGGTAACTACTCCTACCATGCTTTGTCCACAATCATCTGTTACGTTTAATTCTAAAATATAGGCAAAGGGGTATGCTGCTTCTACTGGCATACAATCATCAGTAAAGCTTGATGTACGGATTTTATAGGTAAAATTATGGGGAGAATCGTCTTCTACACTCCCATGTTGGGTATTGAGTTTGAGTCCATCTGCATAACTGCTGTTGTAGCCTGATATATAGGTTTCATTGTCATCTAAAGGGGTATCGGTATCATCTATGTCAAGTTTGTTGAGTAAATCTGCATTGGCTAAACCGTGGTCTCCATTTTCTTCGCTATCAAGCGATAGTAAATTGGTTTTTGTTGTACTTCCTTCTAAGGTATTTGTTCCTGCCAAGGCGGTAGCTATCACTCTGCCATGTGGGTCGATATAACTCACACTCACTTGCCCATTGGCATCTACTACCATGTTTTTTTTGTATCGACTTTTATAACCTACTTGGTAACCAAATAGTCGGTTTAATTCTTCTTGTTTGGGTTGTAGGTAAAAATAACGGGTGGTATGGTCACCATCCATTTTATAGGTTTCTCCTACGCCACTTTGCATTCTTACTCTTCCTGTATTATCGGGGGTGTATTGGATTTGTACAAAGGGATAACCTTCGGCACTGGGTACTTGGTCTTGCCAATTGCCTGTTAGGGTATTGTTGTCTGAATAGTATTTTGAGGCACCTGTGGTATTTTTCATAGGTGCCGAAGGGGTGGAACATGCACTACTGCTGATGGGTTCCCAATCAAAATCAAAATGACTGTAGGGTTTGTCTGTCATGTTTTGGTTAACTTGGGTATAATAGGTTAGGGCTGGATTACCAACGGGGGTGGGTAGGATTTGAATGGCTACTCTGCCTTGGTTATCATAAACGCTTTCGCCTACTATGGCTTCGTTATTGCTATTGATTTTGGTAACGGTTTGGCGGTTTCTTAAACTACCGTCATAATAGGAAACAATTTCTTTTTTCTTTCCATCTTCTGCATAAACGGCTTGGAATTGCCAATTTTTTCGTGATTCGTGTTCTGTGCCTATTTCAACATAATGGGGCCAATTGCTTACTTTGGTTGTTGAGCCATCTAAACTAACTCCTTCTGTGCTCCAAACACCATATTTGTTTTTGTTTACATCTAAAAAGCCATTGTCTATCCAACGGCCTACGCCTCTTACTCGGTAAACTAAATAGCCTTTGGCATAAATTAGGGGGATGCGAAAATTTTGTTTGTTGGTGAGTATTCTTGTGTGGTGATGTTCAAAGTTTCTTAGGGTTAAACCTACTTGTGAGGCAGTTAAACCTGTGGCTATGTTTACATCTGAATAGTTGTTGATCCATGTCCATTCTAATTCATATTCTTCGGCGCCTTCTATATAATCCCACCAAATTTCTAACTCGTGGGCGTTTGCAGGTACTATACCTCCTACTGTCATGGGGGTTTTTATTTCGCCTGAACTGTATTGAATATGGTTAATGCCTGTTAAGGGTGCATCTTGACTGATTTCGTAATAACGGTCTACGTGTAATTGGGCTTCTATATAAATGTTTTCGGGTGCGGAACTAATGGTGGCTACATGGATTTTGTATTTGTGGAAGCCTGTGTGTTTGATGATGCTGGTTTGTATTTGTGGGTTTAGTGAAACTCCCGTGGCATCATATTCTATTACTAAGGGTTGGCTAAAAGCTAGTCCGGTTTGTTCTATATCATCTTCGTCTATCGGGGTGATGGTAACTGTTGCGGTTAAACTTGTGCTAAATGATCCTATATAACTGTAATTACTGCGCCAATCTACACCAAATTTTACGTATAGTTTGGTGCCTGCATCTGCAAAATTAGGCATGCCTGATAGTTCTAAAAATCTACCGTCTTCTACATATAAATCAAATCCTGTGGAAAAACTACTTGAACTGGCGCGAGTGGTGTAAACTTCTTCGGTGCTGTGGGCTATAGGAGCACAGAACAAACCAAAAAATAAAATAAAACTAAAAATATTTTTCATATGTATATAATTTGTTTTTCAAATGTCATATGGAATCGCATAAAGAAATTATTTTCATAGGTGTTTGTATAGAAAATAATTTTCTTTATGCTTATTTCATACTATTTTATATTTCTTAAATCAACCAATTGGTAATTTTTATAATTATCATTTAAACTTGCTTTAGTATCTTTTTTTGAGAAACTAATCACATCTTCTATCTTTAACATTTCGTTTTTATTTTTTATTTTCTTTTTAAAATCTCGGTATTCTACCACCAGTTTAGGAAAATCATAATCTTGTTCAAAATAAGACTCAGAAAAATTAATTTTAGAATTATAATACATGGCAATTTCTTGTATCCAATAATTTTTATCAATTTCAATAACCAATTTGGTATAAGGTAAATCAACTTTATCTTTAATAACAAGTGTTACTAAGGTATTTTTATTTTTAGAGGAAATTAAAACATTTTCACAAAATTTTAAAGAGGCATCAACGTTCACATCAATAGGAGAAATCTCTTTACCTTTAGTGAGTGTTATATATTTATCTGTATGATTTATATTAATTTCAACTTTATTTGAAGATACAATTTCGATTTCATTTATTTTTCGATACGTTTGTTTTCCATTTTTATAAAAAAGTGATTCAAACTCTTGTACTAATTCTTTTCCCTCATGTCCTCTAAAAAGTTTATAATTCATAATAAGATGAATAGACTCAATATTTTCATAATTAGCCCTAACTTTTTCAATATATTCTTTACCAGAAACTGCAAAAGCAGAAAATCCGACAATAAAAATAAAAAGTATATTAAAAAGTAATTTCATATAAATTAATCTGTTTTAGTGGTATTTGATCTAGTTTCTTGAATGGTAACAATGCCTCTGGCAGTTTCTTTTTTAATTCTAACCAAACCACCTTCTTCATCATATTCGTAAAAAGTTGCATAATTGTTATCATCTAATTCGGCAACTAACCAAAAAGTTTCACCATCATATACATAAGATTTCATACTGGAATTAAAGGGATGGATTCTGATGTCATCAAAATAGGTATCAAGGTTTTCATCCGCATAAAGATTTAAAATAAAATCGAGCGTGCCTGTTGGCACAGTAAATTCGCCCACAACTCTTTGCCAACCATCAATAATTTCACCCGTAGGAAAAAACTGAACCTTGGTTGAAGCACCAAAAAATTCAATTTCAATATAGGTTTCATCATAACCCGTCATATCAATATTAACACCGTTTTCTTGCCCTGTAGAATTATAAGATTTAACTTGGGAAGGTTCATCTACATTTACCCAAGCACTCATCCAATAACGAGTACCCACACTGGGCTTAAAAGAATTACAGGTGTCGCAAGTTGCTTCGGGATCAACGACTTGAAAAGTTAGGGTGTATTCTTGAGGGCAAACCATATTAGCTCTAACGTAAATTAATAAATTTAGACTATAAATACCAGGCTGTATATTTGTAAAAGTGTAAATAATATCTTGATTGTCAAAACCTATTCCAGTTGGCTCAGAAGTACCATTTATGGTTAAAATACTTTCAAAAATAGCATTATCATCATCAAAAGGTACTGGAAAACCCTCATAAATTACATCAACATTATTACCAACAATTGGATTTATTGGACTTATTGAAAACTGAGGTGAAACGTCCCAAACTGAAATAGGAAAAAGAAAATTATCAGCTAAATCGTAAGCAAAGGAAAAACAATTATTATTCAAATTATCTTTAAAATGGCTGACAACACTAAATATGTATAATCCTGGAACATTGTATGTATATGATATAACTTCAGTTAAATTAGTTAATATTGTACCATCACCCATATTCCAATAGTAATTAACAAGCGTAAAATTAGGGTCATTTAATTCATCAATTTCAAAAATTGCACTTTCATTTAAGCATTGTGTACCATTAGCTGATAAAAAATCTGTTTTAAAACAAGTCGTATCTCCAACAACAACCTGATAAGATTTTGTATCAATACAAGCGCCGTTAGAAAGGGTAATGATTACATTAAAAACACCTTCTGTAGTATATTGATGATTATAAGAAACGCCCGTACCTGTAAGCGAAAAGGCTTGAGAAGATCCATCACCATAATATATCATACCAGTTGCCCCTGTAATTCCAATGGTATTATCAAAATCAAAATCCACAATATCATTTACACTAATTGTATGCTCACTCAATGTAAATTGCCAATTATCCAAACAAGGTTCAGCAAAAGCTGAAATTGATAAAACAAAGAAAAAGGGTAATATTAAATTTTTTATATTCTTCATAAATTATTTTTTTATTCTTCTTCCGCACAATCAATATGGTAAACTTTACTAACAACTGCACCGGCACCAACTTTTAAACTGTGTTTTCCGGTATGAGAATGTGTATTAACAATTTGCCCACTTGAGGCCGCTACAGGATCTCTAAAACCAAAATGTTCATTTTCTGTACAACCATTAAAATTATAATCTTCAAAGCCGTCATAACCAATATGAGAATATCTGGTATTGGCACCAACAGCTAAAGGAAACATAAAATTATACCCATATTGTGCTGCAGAAAAACGGTGTAATGCATCTTCATTCTCCAACTCAAATCCATAAGGACTGTATTGAGAAACTTGAGAAGTGAAAGTCCAATTTGTATTAACAATGGTCCAATTATCACCACTCGTTCTTTTATAAAACGGTGAAAAGGTATTGTAAAACCCGTCATTTCTAGGGTCAACATTTCCAGCATTGTGATGTCTTCCTGTTAAATATAAATGAGAACGTTTTGCTCTCCAAACACCCTTTGTATTAAAACGGTAAGGATTAAAAGCAATTAAAGTATTATCAATTCCACATTCACATTGCAATCCCCAATTCTCAGAAAACTCAACAGCACCTGCGTTTACAATTTTGTTTTGCTCCCAAGATGTTGAGTTAAGGAAACTATTTGTTAATCCAGAGGTTTCTAAAAAGGGCAAAGGATTTTTCATCAAAACAACACTTGCCATAGATGCACTTTGCATATTTCTCCTACCTGATCGAATTACTTTTATTCTTTTTCCACCATACCCCGTAATTGTATTTCCATCTTCATCAATTAATTTAAATGTAGTACCTACATTATCTACCCAAGCTTTATTTTTAGCGGTTGGGATGCCGAACATATTATAGGTGGTTAAAAGAACTTCGTCACCATTAAACAAATATGAAGAAGCAGAAACCCCATTAGAAGGTTTGTAAATACCTGTTGAAATTTCATTTATATTAAATTGAATTCCTGCATTTAAATAAGCCATGCCCATTCCTTTGTAATACCAATTTGCGGGGTAATTTAATGAGTAGTATTTATCACCATATTCATTCACTGTTTCGGTAAGTAAAACTTCGCCAGTGGCTTCATCCCATAACAAATTACGCGTAGAAACTGAGGCGCCAGCATCATGGGCTACAACTTCTCTTAAAATACCAAAAGTATTAACAACTTTGGTGGTTGTTACCATATTTAATTTATCTTCATGTCTATGATAATCAGGTAAAGGAACAGGTGCAACAATAGGAAGAATTCCAACAATAAATGTAGCTAAATTAGCATTTATTCCAGCAATTTTAGTTTCAGACTTCATCTCTCTAAAATCATTGATAATATCATATTCAACCCCTAGTGTTTTATTTGAAACTACACCTGATGAACTAAGCGTTTTTACTTTATTATTAATTTTCCCTTCGTTATGAGAAACAAGGGTAAATGGATCTGGTGCACCAGTTTCAGTTGTTGTAAATCCATCATAAATATAATCCACACCTGAAATATATTCATCTTGACCTTCCGCATATACCCTTTGGCTTTTCATTTTTGCATTCATGTCATTTGTATGAACAACATATCCTTGAGAAAGGGTTAAATGTTTTTTAACTTTTAAATGAAGTAAACTTTGAAGAAGGTTAGATGCTGCATTACCATCTTCATGTACCTCAAGCTTAGTTTGATCAGCTATGGTTGGATAATCTTTTGAAGTATAAAATTCAGTCGTTACTTTACCCGTTGCTCTGGTTTTAACAATTTTATTACTTATATTGTCAACTCTTTCCAGGTTTTGAACAGTAACCCTACTATAAGTAACTTGCGGATTAGGAAAAAATGATTCACCAAATGGTTTTTCTACATAATTTTCTTCATCAGGTGCAAGTAATCTTTCGGTATTCACAAAAACAGGTTGAACAAAAGGATTGTCTTTGGCACCAATAGGTTCATAAGTAGCTACACCACTCGAAGTTCCGTCTGTTAAATCATAAAAATATTCTTGACCATATTCAATACAGTTCAGGCGAAATAAAAACCCCCTGCATGAATCAACAATCAACGTTTGTCGTAAGGATTTAGTGCGTAGAGTCTGAACCAGAATATCACCGTCCTTCAGCTCCACAAATTGATGCTTGCGGCCGTTGATTTCGTCAATAAATCCATGCCCGGTAAATACCATAAAAGTGTAGTCAGCTCCGCTCAGGAAGGAGTCCATGTTTTGGTATACAATCTTGGAGGTTGGATTATGCAGTGATTTGATTTCCCTACTTGTCCATTTACCTCCAAGTGTGCTTTTAAGATAGGTCGTGATATTCTTATTGTCCAGACTTGGTCCCGGCAATTTACCACTGTAAGTGTCATCACAATATATTATGAGAGCTCGTCGGATCATCACATAGAATACGCCGACTCCTTCAGCTCCGTTGCGTCAAATTCAAAAAATATTTTTCCACACATCATCCGAATCTGCTATACTCGTGTAATGCCAAAAATCAGCTAAATGGCGGTCTAATTTAAACGTCACCGATTTTGGCAGCGGTTTTACTGCCTCCATGCACAAACAACTTGTTTGAAATTCGGCACACGTTTGTCTAAAGAAAAGACGGACCGCCAAAAATTAAAAACTATGAAGACAAATATTTGTATACTGGCGCGTGTTTCAACTAGCCACCAGAACCCCGATCATCAAGTAGCTACACTAGAAAAATTCTGTTTACAACGAGGGTATCACATTGCACATATTATATCAAGTACCATTTCTGGTAACAAGACCAACCAGAAACGGGAAGACCTAACAGAATTATTAATTGAGGCGGGTAAAGGGAAATTTCAAAAAGTTGTAGTCAGTGAAGTATCGCGCCTTGGGCGTCGTGCTAAAGAAATTCGCAAAGTGTTAGACGAGCTGCATCAGCTCAAAATATCTATTGTGTTCCAGCAGCTCGGTGTTGAATCACTCGACGCAGATTATAAACCAACCTTGATTAGCAATCTTGTAATTGCGATTTATTCTGAGCTTGCGCAACATGAACGTGAGTTACTCAGCGAGCGCATTAAATCTGGTTTAAGTCACGCAAGAGCACAAGGAAAAAAGATTGGTCGTGAAAAAGGAAGTGTCGAATCACCTTCTCAGATTATCACAAAATATAAACCTGTAGTTCGCGCATTAAAACAAGGCCTTTCTTTACGACAGGTTCAGAAAACTTGCTCAGTAAGTAGAACAACAGTATGCAAAGTGAAACGTGCTATAGAAACAACATAATCTTATTTTGGGGTTACTTTGAAGCCAAGTTCAAACGGAGTGTCTGGTATAGATACACCGATTTTTTGAAGCTGCCTTCGCAGCGATTCATTCAAGTTTCCACCGTAAAGAAGGCTTAGCTCTGGGTTCTCAAAATAGAGGTTATCCTTGTAAAATTCGCGGATGCGCGATGGATAGGTCAAGCGACACATACCTGACGATTTGTTGATCAGTAGCACATATTTTTCATTGTTCCAAGTGTAGGATAATTCTTGCATACCTTCTTCCTCGAGCCGTTCACCTTGGATTGACCGCAGTACATCTGTCAGCATCTCGAAAACACCTTCATCCATAAGATTATATAGCGCCTTGCGGTCACTAAAATAATTGAGGCTATCCATAATTTTCCTACCTGACGGAAGCGTCAGTTCGAAGGTGCCAT
>JBGTDF010000192.1:0-10519 GCA_041748455.1 Planktosalinus sp. | reverse complement strand
ATTTCATCGGTACAAAAACCGTGGAAGTATCTTTGGACACCCTAGTCGATTTTATCGATTGGACTCCCTTTTTCCAATCGTGGGAATTGCACGGGAAATACCCTGTAATTTTATCAGATGCAGTGGTGGGGGAGCAAGCCACAGCGTTGTTTAAGGATGCGCAAAAAATGCTTGGGCAAATGGTTTCTGAAAAATGGCTTACCGCGAAAGGGATCCTGGGAATTTATCCTGCAAATCAGATAGCAGATGATGACATTCAAGTTATGGATGAAAACGGAAAGGAATTGGTTAAATTTCTCACGCTTCGACAGCAATCCCACAAAACGGCCGGAGCGCCTAATATCGCTTTGGCAGATTTTATTGCCCCAAAAGATTCCGGCAAGCAGGATTATGTGGGTTGTTTTTGTGTCACTACCGGATTTGGTGTGGATGAAAAAGCCACAGAATTTGAAAAGCAACTGGACGATTACAATTCCATTTTGGTAAAGGCTATAGGGGACAGGCTGGCAGAAGCTTTCGCCGAATATTTGCATTTACGGGTGCGTAAAGAAATCTGGGGTTATGCTTCCGAAGAAAATTTAACAAATGATGAATTAATAAAGGAATCTTATAAAGGAATCCGTCCTGCACCGGGGTATCCCGCCTGCCCCGATCATTTAGAAAAGCCCATTATTTGGAAACTATTGCAAGTGGAAGAAAAAATAGGAGTAAAACTCACCGAAAGCATGGCGATGTGGCCGGCATCCTCGGTTTCGGGGTATTATTTTGCACATCCGCAGAGCAGGTATTTTGGTCTCGGAAAAATAAAAAAAGACCAGGTAGAAGACTATGCAAAACGCAGAGGGATTTCTACCGAAATAGCAACAAAATGGTTAAGTCCTAATATTGCAGATGATTAATTCCCTTATCTAAAATCTAAAATGAAAGTAACCAAACACATAGAAAGCGCAAACGGTAAAACCCTTTTCTCCTTTGAGATTTTACCTCCATTAAAAGGACAAAATATCCAGAGCATATTTGATACTATCGATCCGTTAATGGAATTTAAGCCTCCCTTTATTGATGTGACCTATCATCGGGAAGAATATCAATTTAAAGAATTGCCGAGTGGGCTTTTGGAAAAGAAAATTGTAAAAAAACGCCCGGGAACGGTGGGCATTTGTGCCGGAATTCAAAATAAATATGATGTAGATGCCATTCCGCACGTGTTATGTGGCGGTTTTACCAAAGAAGATACAGAGAACCTTTTGATTGACCTGGCTTTTTTAGACATTGATAATGTAGTTGCATTGCGTGGGGACGCCTTAAAAAACGAAATCTATTTCAAGCCCGATAAAGAAGGAAATACCTATGCATCTGAATTGGTTACCCAAATAAGCAATCTTAACAAAGGGATTTATCTCGATGAAGATTTGCAGAATTCGTCGTGTACTGATTTCTGTATTGGTGTAGCCGGTTACCCGGAAAAGCATATGGAAGCGCCCAGTATGGACAGTGACATACATTTTTTAAAGCAAAAAATAAAAAACGGGGCAGAGTATATTATCACCCAAATGTTTTTTGACAATAAGAAGTTCTTTGATTTTGTTGCCAAGTGCAGGGCTTCGGGGATAACGGTACCTATAATTCCCGGTTTAAAACCAATTGCCACCAAAAAACAATTGAATCTAATTCCGCATCGGTTTAAGGTTGATTTGCCCGATGATTTAATAATGGAAGTGGTGCGAGCTAAAGACAATGAGGCTGTGCAAGAAGTGGGCAATGCCTGGTGTGTGCAACAAAGTAAAGAGTTGATTGCGGCCGGTATTCCAGTACTCCATTATTACTCTATGGGAAAAAGCGGGAATATTAAAAGGATTGCATCGCAATTATTTTAAATATTCTTCTATTTTTACGGCAATGAAAAAAATTGCTGTTTGCCTGTTATATAATTTAGGGTTTATTGTTACGAGTTTGATTTCCGCCAGTGTATTTTCACAAGAGGAGCAAAGACCATTTTCACTGGAAGCGACTTATTTTTATGGTACTATTCTGGAGCACAATCCGGATATAGGTCATTTGATCAATGAGCATCCTGAAGGATTCCTGCTTCAGTACAACCGCAAAACTTACGGGTTTAATGAGTGGGAAAAGCGGTATAACCACCCCGATTGGGGTTTTAGTTTTTCATATCAAAATATGAAAAACCCATTTTTAGGAGATTTATATGGACTTTATGGCCATCAAACTTGGTATTTTTACAAACGTAATTTTAGTGTTACGGTAGGGCAGGGAATTGCCTATGCAACAAATCCATATCATCCTGATACTAATTATATCAACAACGCTTATGGCACCAGTTTTTTAAGTGCCACTTTGTTACGTGGAAACTATGTAAAGGAAAATATCTGGAAAGGTATTGGTTTTAATGCAGGTATAACCCTTTTGCATTATTCTAACGGAAATTTCAGGGCACCAAATAACAGCACAAACACATTTGCGTTAAGTGCAGGATTAAGCTATCAATTTGATCATGAAAACTTTCCGGAGTTGATTCCTTTAGAGGAAAAAGAAAAATATACAGAGCCTATCACCTATAATTTTGTATTCCGCTCAGGAGTCAATGAAAGTGATGTTGTGGGATCGGGCCAGTTTCCTTTTTATGTTTTTTCGGCATTTGCAGATAAAAAAATAAACAAGAAAAGTACATTTCAGGCAGGTGTAGACGTGTTTTTTGCAAATTTTTTAAAAGAATTGATCTATTATCGCTCAGTAGCTTATCCTGAACTGGACATTTCCGGGGATGAAGATTACAAACGTGTGGGGCTTTTTATAGGCCACGAACTGCGTTTTAATAAAGTGGCGTTTGTATCCCAACTGGGTTATTATATTTATTATCCATATGCTTTTGAAGGCCAGGTATACAATCGTTTGGGATTAAAGCGATATTTTGGGGAAAAGGAACGGTTTTTTGGTGTGATAACTGTCAAAGCACACGGCGCAAAAGCCGAAGCTGTTGAATTTGGAGTTGGAATTAGATTATAAATTTATGAAGAAGCTTATTTATATCGTAGTAACCGTTTTGCTTATAGGATGTGATTCTGAAAATGGGTGGAACTGCATAAAAACCTCGGGGAATATTATTTCCGTGGAGATGGATTTTCCTGTTTTCACTAAAGTGGATGTTGGTCATCGTGTGCAATTAATCATAGAGCAAGGTGATGTGCAAAAAGTAGTTGTGGAAACCGGTGAGAATTTATTTGGAAAAATAGATGTGCAGGTAATTGACGATCGTTTGGTTATTCTGGATAGTAATAACTGCAATTTATTCAGGGATTATGGCATTTCCAAAGTATATGTAACCTCGCCCAATATTTCTGAAATAAGAAACAGTTCAGGACTTACGGTGGAAAGCAGGGGCGTGCTACGCTATACAAGTCTTACCTTATTATCTGAAGATACGTTTAATGAAGACGCTTATAATACAGACGGGGATTTTATTTTAGATATAGAGGTGGAGAGTTTTAGTATCGTGGCAAATAATATTTCCAATTTCTTTATAACAGGTTCAGCTACTTCTGCTAGCATAGGTTTGTATGCCGGGGATTCGCGGTTTGAAGGGCAAAATTTAATAATTCAAAACCTGAATTTTTACCATCGCAGTACTAATAAGATGTTTGTAAATCCCCAGCAATCCATTCGTGGGGAAATTCGCAGTGTGGGAGATGTTATTTCTTTGAACCAGCCGCCGATAGTGGAGGTGGAGGAATTTTATACAGGAAGGCTTATTTTTGAATAGAAGTCATTTCCCTAAAAATAGCTTCCAGGTTTTTATTTTTTAAATTCAACTGCACTATTTTAAGTCCGTTATCGTGGGCAAAATCAAATACCGCAGGGCGCATGTCTTTTTGGGTGTCAAACGTGAGCTCGTACATAAAATCAAAAGTGTTTTCCACTTTTTTAATATGTGGCAGTTGTTGCAGGGCAACTTCTTCAATCCTAAAATCAAAGGCGACTTCGATAATCTGCGTTTTGGCATCTTTAAGACCAGCTAATTTTTGATCAGCAACTATTTTTCCGTGGTTTATTATGATGACACGGTCACAAATGGCTTCTACCTCCTGCATAATGTGTGTGGAAAGGAAGATAGTTTTTCCGGCCTGCCCGTCCGGTAGATTTTTACTAACACTTTTTATAAGTTCCCTGATTTCCACCAACTGGTTTGGGTCAAGGCCCGTTGTGGGTTCGTCTAAAATCAAAACTTCTGGATCGTGTAGCAATGCATTTGCTATGCCAACACGCTGGCGGTACCCTTTGGAAAGTTGGCCAATTTTTTTATGTGCTTCAGGCGTTAACCCGGTTTGAATAATAACTTCTTCGACTCGTTTTTTAGGCGTTTTATAGATGGAGGCATTAAACAACAAATATTCCCTTACATACATTTCTAAATACAACGGATTGTTTTCCGGTAAATACCCTACGCTTTTTTGCACCTGCATAGGTTCTGTGTCTATATTAAAGCCGTTTATGGTAGCGGTGCCTTCCGTAGCGGGGATATAGGTAGTTAAAATTTTCATTAGTGTGGATTTTCCGGCGCCATTAGGACCCAGAAAACCAACAATTTCCCCTTTGTTGATGGTAAAGGAAATAGCGTCGAGTGCTTTTTGTTCGCCATAATTTTTAGAAATACCAATAACCTCAATAGACATAGTTTGTTTTTTTCAAATTTAATGCAATACCCGCAATAGCTAACTATTTTACTGAAAGAAATATTGTAACTTTGTATTGCATTATGGAAAATATAAAAAAATACAGAAACTACTTTTGGTGGCAACTTCTTAAATGAAGAACAATCGGTGTGTTTCCCAAAATGAACTAATATTCATTTTTTAGCTCCGAATGGGGCTTTTATTTTTTAGATTAAAATTGCAATAAAGAAGAATTCTACTATGGAAAATTCAAAAACATATGGAAAATGGCTGAAAGATTTTGGTCTTGACCATCCATTGGTAATTGCCGGCCCGTGCAGTGCAGAAACCGAAGAGCAGGTATTGCAGATAGCCCATCAGTTAAAAAATACCGATGCTACAGTTATGCGTGCAGGTATCTGGAAACCACGCACCAGACCCGGAAATTTTGAAGGTGTTGGTGCGATTGGTCTAAAATGGATGCAACGCGCCAAAGAAGAAACAGGTCTGCTTCTTGCCACGGAAGTAGCAAATAAAGCCCATGTAGATTTAGCCCTGGAAGCTGGAATAGATATTTTATGGATAGGCGCCAGAAGCACAGTAAGCCCATTTATTGTTCAGGAAATTGCAGATGCATTGCAGGGAACAGACAAAATAGTATTGGTTAAAAACCCGGTGAATCCAGATTTATCGCTTTGGCTGGGAGCTGTAGAACGTCTGCATGAAGCTAATATTAAAAATCTTGGTGTAATACATCGTGGGTTTTCGACCTATGAAAAATCTACCTATCGCAACAATCCGGAATGGCAAATCCCTATTGATTTGCAAAGTCGATTTCCTGATTTGCCGTTGTTGCTGGACCCGTCGCACATAGGTGGTAGAAGGGATTTGATTTTTGATTTGTGCCAGACGGCTTTGGATTTAAATTATGACGGACTTATGGTGGAAACCCATTTTGACCCGGATAGTGCTTGGAGTGATGCAAGCCAACAGATCACGCCAAAAAGACTTGCAGAGATTACGGTTGATTTAAAAATCAGGAAGGAAGAAGGCGACGCTGTCGAGTTTAAAAACAAATTAAATACCTTGCGCACGCAAATAGATCTTATTGATATGCAACTTATATCTAATATTGGAAAAAGGATGAAAATAGCAGATACTATAGGGGTATTAAAGAAAGAGAATAATGTAGCTATCTTGCAGGCTAAAAGATGGAAAGAGGTTTTAGAAAGAATGCATGAAATAGGTGCGGAAGAAAATTTAAGTGAAGAGTTTATCGACCGTGTTTATAAAGCAATCCATCAGGAATCGATTCAGCATCAGCAGGAAAAGTCAACAAACAAAACCAGTATTTAATGTGCAACAATGAAAGGGACCGTTTATAAATCTACCGGAAGCTGGTACACAGTAAAAGCCGAAAACGGTAAATTTTACGAATGCCGCATGAAGGGAAAGTTCAGAATAAAGGGCATAAAAAGCACTAATCCCATAGCAGTGGGAGATCGTGTCACTTTTCAGGCGGATACAAAATCAGAAGGCTTAGAAGGTGTTATTTCTGCTATCGAGGACAGGGAAAATTACATCATCAGGAAGTCTGTCAATCTTTCCAAAAGAACCCATATCATTGCGTCAAATATCGATCAGTTGCTTTTGGTAATTACTTTAAACAATCCGCCAACTTTTACCTCCTTTATTGACCGCTTTTTGGTTACTGCGGAAGCCTACCATATAAAAACGGTATTGTTGTTCAATAAGATGGATACCTATACAGAAGAAGAACTTTTGGAAATCCGGTTTTTAGAAGCAACCTATAAAAAAATAGGCTATGAATGTCTTGGTATTTCAGCAGTAACCGGATTTAATATGCCTGAATTGAAAAAGAAAATGCAGGGCAAAGTGAGTATTTTTGCAGGGCACAGTGGTGTGGGGAAATCCACGTTGATCAACAGTTTAGAACCCGGAATGGATATTAAAACCAAACAAATTTCTGAACAACATCAACAAGGGCAGCACACAACCACATTTGCTGAAATGTATGACCTTAGTTTTGATGCAAAGATTATCGATACCCCGGGAGTAAAAGGTTTTGGGGTAGTGGATATGGAAAAGGACGAATTGAGCGATTATTTCCCGGAATTTTTAAAAATGAGGCAAAATTGTAAATTTCATAATTGCCTGCATCTGCATGAGCCCAATTGTGCTATAAAAGATGCTTTGGAAACCGAAGAAATTGCCTGGTCGCGTTACCGAAGCTACCTACAGCTTCTGGAAGGGGAGGATGAAAATTTCAGAACAGACCATTGGGAAAACGATGTCGAAAATTAATATAAATCCCCCCTCTGCGGCTGCTGAGCGGAGTCGAAGCATGGAGAGGGGTTAAGGGGGAGAGGAATGAGAGCAGTAATACAAAGAGTAAAACAAGCTTCTGTAGCAGTCGATGCAAAAGATATTGCTGCGATAAATAACGGATTTCTAGTGCTTTTAGGAATAGAAGAGCAAGATGCTGAAGAAGATATTTTATGGCTTGTATCTAAATTGATTAAACTTCGTATATTCGAAGACGAGGCAGGGGCAATGAACCGCTCTTTGCTAGATACAAACGGAGACGTTTTGGTTGTAAGTCAATTTACACTGCACGCCTCCACAAAAAAGGGCAATCGCCCATCTTTTATAAAAGCCGCTAAACCTGTTGTTGCAATCCCCTTGTACAATTTGTTTGTCACTCATTTAGAGAGTGCATTAGGAAAAAAAGTCGCCACCGGTGAGTTTGGTGCGATGATGGAAGTTTCCTTAATCAATGACGGACCCGTTACCATTTTAATAGATACAAAAAATAAGGAATAAAATCTTTTTAACTTTTTTCTTACACAAAAGGTTTTATATTTGAAAACTTAAAATTTTGTTAATGCGATATATTGGTTTTTTGGCTTTGCTCATTTTTCAAGGGCTTTGCGCGCAAGATGATAATTATAATATTACCTCCATACCTTCTTCCCTTTTAGAAAATGCAAATGCAGTTGTAAGAAATGAAAAGCTTAATGTGAGAATTGATGAATTTAATCAAATCACCATTCACGAAAAGATAGCGGTCACTGTTCTAAATAAACTTGGAAACGATCTTGCTAAATACTATAAGCAGTATGATAAATCATATAATATAAGTAAGATTCATGCGACAGTTTTTAATGCCCAAGGAAAAGAAATAAAAAATTACAAAAGAAAGGATTTCATTGATGTTAGTGCATCCGGAGGAAGTATGTATAGTGATAACAGAGTCATGTATGTAGAGTATACTCCGGTAAATTATCCCTATACTTTTGAATTTGAGGTGGAATATAAGAGCAAATCAACGGCATGGATTCCAAGATGGTTTCCTGTCAAGGGATATTATATTAGTACACAAAACTCTTCATACAAAGTGGAGAACCCTAAACAACTGGCATATCGCACCAAGGCATACAATTTAGAAGATTATAATATAGAAGAAAATATTTCAACAAATGAAATACACTTAAATGTAAAAAATTTAAGTGCAATTCCTAAAGAATATGCAAGTCCGGATTTTTCAAACTTTGCTCCTCTTTTTATAGTTGCTTTGAATAAATTCCAATTAGTCAATACACCTGCTGATGTTGTTACCTGGGAGGATTTTGGTATTTGGCAGAATACAAAATTACTTGCCGGGAGGGACCAGTTACCTCAAAGCACTATTAATGAGGTAGAAAATCTAGTGAAACATACAAAGGATACTTTAGAAATGGCAAGGTTAATTTATGAATATATGCAACAAAAAACCCGCTATATCAGTGTGCAAATTGGGATAGGAGGCTGGCAGCCTTCAACTGCTGCAGAAGTTGACAAATTGGGCTATGGGGATTGTAAGGGCTTAACTAATTATACTATGGCATTATTAAAAAGCCAGGGAATCTCATCTTATTATACATTAATTTATGGAGATAGGAAAAAAAGGGACATTGATGAAGATATTGTAACCTTGCAAGGGAATCATGCAATTCTTACAGTCCCATTGCAAGGAGAAAATTATTTTTTGGAATGTACAAGCCAGCAAACACCTTTTAATTTTTTAGGGGATTTTACAGATGATAGAAAAGCTTTGATGGTTACCCCTCAAGGGGGGGAAATTATAAACACAAAAAAATACACAGCAGAAGATAGTTATCAAAATACCACCGGAAAAATATTTATCCAATCCGATGGCAATACCTCTGTTACTGTAAAAATTACAACCGGAGGGGTGCAATATAATTATAGATACACATTAGATTCTAAGTCAAGTAAGGAAAAAGACTTGTATTACAGGAATTATTGGAAGTATTTGCATAATATGAATTTTCAAAACATTACGCATTCAAATGATAAACGATCCATAACATATATACAAAATTTGGAATTTACAACGAGTAATTATGCATCTAAAGTTGGTAATGATATTTTATTTTCTCCCAATATGTTAAACCGTAGAGAAGGAATACCGGTTAGGTATGCTGATAGAAAGCTCCCTCTTCAATTAAATATGGCGTTTCAGGATTTGGATGAGGTAGAAATAATAATTCCGGAAGAATATGAAATTAATAGTTTACCCGACAATGTTTTGATGGAAACAGTTTTTGGTACTTATGAATTTCAAATAACTAAAATTTCATCAACAAAATTACTTTACAAACGCTTTTTAAAATTGAACTCAGGTATTTTTCCTAAAGAACAATATGCAGCATACAGGGATTTTATAATTGATGTAATTAAATATGATAATATCAAAATATTGCTAACCATAAAAAAATAACAATGAAATTTTTTATTCTATTAACTATATTCTTTTTATCAAACACAATTCTTTATTCGCAAGATTTCAGATACGGGAAAGTCTCTGCTGAAGAACTTAATGAAAAAGTACATCCATTATATCCGGAAGCCAATGCAGCAATTTTATATAGAGAAGTAAAAACAAGTTTTAATTATTCTGAAGATGATGGATTTACAATTCTTACAGAAGTATTTGAGCGTATTAAGATATACAATTCTGAAGGATTTAGCTGGGGAAATAAAGAGATTGAATTGTATAAAGGATCTGCAAAAAAGGAAGAGATAAAATATGAGAAAGCAGAAATTTATAATTTGAATGCAAGTGGTAAAGTAATTTCAGAAAAGATGCGCAGGGATGGAAAATTTACGGAAGAAAAAAGCAGGTACAAAGATGTGGTCAAACTTGTAATGCCTAATGTAAAAGAAGGGAGTGTCATTGAGTATAGTTATTCTGTCTTATCCCCTTTTATTAATAATATAGATGATTATATTCTTCAATTTTCCATACCTGCAAATGTGATAAATGTTACATTTTTAGCACCGGAATATTTACATTATAAAATTCATCAAACCGGATGGATAAATATAAATTTAACGCAAACAAAATCCCCAAGAACGATTAACTATAATTATACTTCTGCAGTTGGACAAAGATTTGGTGGGACTATTCCTGTTACTTCCCTGGAAGCCTTAACTTTTGATGAGTATATATATACTATTTCCCAAAAAAATATACCTGCATTAGATAAAGAACCTCTCTCAGGAAATATCGATAGATATAGATCAGCAGTGAGTTTTGAATTAGAATCAACAAAGTTTCCCAGAAGCCCTATAACTTATTATTCATTGACATGGGAAGATGTGGTAAAGCAAATTTACAACTCATCTTCTTTTGGACAAGAACTTAATAAATCCAATTATTATAAAAATGATCTGGATGCATTACCACTAACCGGAAAAACTCCTGCTGAAAAAATAAACATCATATATGACTTTGTTCAAAAGAAAATGGTTTGGAACAATATTGT
>JBGTDF010000191.1:0-2355 GCA_041748455.1 Planktosalinus sp. | reverse complement strand
TTCATAAGTAATAAATTTCTAATCTACACAAACACTTCAAGAAGATGCAACTTAGCAACACTAAAATAGAAAATAAACACCACATACTATGATTAAGAAGTAACTCAATAACTTAATCTCTAAATTACCAATCCCTTAATTTCTCAATAACTTAATCTCTAAATTTCCAATTACTCACTCCCCCCTTTGCCATACCACCAATTTTGATACCTTTGTAAAACCAGAAAATATAGCTATGATACAATCCATGACGGGTTTTGGGAAAGCAGTAAAGCAGCTTCCCAACAAAAAAATTACGGTAGAAATAAAATCCCTGAACTCAAAGAGTTTGGACTTAAACGCTCGCATCCCCTCCTCTTACCGGGAAAAGGATTTGCTCCTGCGCAATAAAATAGCACAGGCCCTGGAGCGTGGCAAAGTGGATTATAGCTTATATATCGAGCTGAACGGCGAGGAAACTTCCACACAGCTGAACATTCCTGTGGTAGAAGAATACATCAAACAGCTTAGTATGGTGGTCAATGGTGACCGCACCGAATTGCTTAAAATGGCAATAAGAATGCCCGATGCCCTTAAAACCGAAAGGGAAGAAATCGACGAAGAAGAATTCAATCATATAGTCAAGGCTACTGATGAAGCGCTAAAGGCAATAAACCTGTATCGTCTAGACGAAGGAAAAGCGCTGGCAAACGACATACAACTACGCATAATAAATATTTCCAGATTATTAACAGAGGTAATTGCCATAGACCCTGACCGTATTGCCGGCGTTAAAGAACGCTTGCGCAAAGCAGTAAGCGAACTTAAAGAACAGGTAGATGAAAACCGTTTTGAACAGGAATTAATCTACTATCTGGAAAAATATGATATCACCGAAGAAAAAGTGCGCCTGGATAACCATTTAAAATATTTTACAGATGCGATTAATTCTGACGATTCCAATGGAAAAAAACTTGGGTTTATCTCTCAGGAAATAGGCAGGGAAATCAATACCATCGGATCAAAATCAAACTATGCCCCTATGCAGCAAATGGTAGTGCAAATGAAAGACGAACTCGAGAAAATAAAAGAGCAATTGCTAAACGTGCTATAATGGAGAAACAAGGGAAACTTATTGTTTTTTCAGCACCTTCGGGATCGGGGAAGACAACGATTGTACAACATCTGCTGGCGCAAGAGGATTTAAATCTGGAGTTTTCCATTTCGGCCACTTCGCGTGAAGCCCGGGGAGAAGAAGTAGATGGCAAACATTACTATTTCATGACGTTTAAAGAGTTTAAACAACATATTAAAAACGATGACTTTCTGGAGTGGGAAGAGGTGTACCGCGATAATTTTTACGGCACATTAAAAAGTGAAATCCAACGCATCTGGAGCCACGGCAAAAATGTAATCTTTGATATTGATGTGGTAGGCGGCTTACGTATAAAAAAGAAATACCCCGATAGAACTCTGGCGGTATTTGTAAAACCACCAAGTGTTGACGAACTAAAACGCCGGTTAAAAGAGCGCAAAACCGAAAGTGAGGAAAAAATCAATATGCGCATCGCCAAAGCTTCCATTGAGCTGGCTACCGCGCCACAATTTGATTATGTCATTGAAAACAACGATTTGCAAGTGGCATTAAAAGAGGCCCACGATTTAGTAAAAAACTTTATAGAAACTGAACCTTCTAAATAATTTGTTTTGAACACCAAAAAAATAGGCTTGTATTTTGGCACTTTTAACCCCATTCACAGTGGGCATCTGGTGATTGCAAACCACATTGCAGAGCATAGTGATTTAGACGAAATCTGGCTGGTTATTACCCCGCACAACCCTTTTAAAAAGAAAAACAGTTTACTCGAGGATTACCACAGGCTTGAAATGGTGCGCAGGGCTTGTGAAGGATATGATAAACTAAAACCCAGTGATATCGAGTTCAAACTCCCGCAACCCAACTACACAGTAAATACACTGGCACATTTGGCAGATAAATATCCTGATTACGCATTCTCGCTTATAATGGGGGAAGACAATTTAAAGGGTTTCCACAAGTGGAAAAACTATGAAGTAATTTTGCAAAATCACAATTTGTATGTGTATCCACGTATTGCGGAAGGGAAAACCGATATCTTATTTTCCCAGCACCCGAATATACATCACGTCGATGCCCCCATTATGGAAATCTCTTCCACCTTTATAAGAAATGCTATTGCCGAAGGTAAAAATATAATCCCCATGCTTCCGGATGCCGTCTGGAAATATATCGATGAAATGAATTTTTATAAAAGCTGAATCTTTCCGAAAAAATAAAAACCGCTCCGGTTTAAAAAACAAGAGCGGCTTTCAAACTAAATAACCAACCAAAAAACC
>JBGTDF010000190.1:0-4983 GCA_041748455.1 Planktosalinus sp. | reverse complement strand
CTTCTGCCAGAAAAACCTAATAATTTTATAAATAGAATTAAAAGCCTACACTTCCTCTATAGAAATGTGGGCTTTTTTATTTAGGATTCATCTAAATTATAGAAAATAAAAACCATTTAACTTCCGGTATTTTGTAATTTTAAACACAACAAATCCATTGCCTTATGAACTCCCGAAAAGACCAACTCGCCGCATTTGACAGATTATTGACCATTATGAATGAACTGCGGGAGCAATGCCCCTGGGATAAGAAGCAAACCATACAAACCCTTCGGCACCTCACCATAGAAGAGACCTATGAATTAGGGGATGCCATTCTGGAAAACGATTTAAACGAGGTAAAAAAAGAATTGGGTGATTTGTTATTGCATATTGTTTTTTATGCCCGCATAGGCAGTGAAACCGGCGATTTTGACATTGCCGATGTAACCAATGGTATTTGTGATAAATTGATAGAAAGGCATCCGCATATTTACAGTGATGTGAAGGTCAATGATGAAGAGGATGTAAAACGCAACTGGGAAAATCTAAAATTAAAGGAAGGCAAAAACAGTGTATTGGAAGGGGTGCCAAAATCCCTTCCGGCCATGGTCAAAGCAAACCGCATTCAGGACAAAGTTGCCGGGGTGGGGTTTGACTGGGAAGAACCCCATCAGGTTTTTGAAAAACTCAAAGAAGAACTCGACGAATTGCAGCACGAGGTAAATGCCAACAATCCCGATAAGATAGAAGCTGAATTTGGGGATTTGATGTTCTCCATGATAAACTATGCCCGTTTCCTCAAAATAGACCCCGAAAGCGCCCTGGAACGCACCAATAAAAAATTTATAAAACGCTTCCAGTACCTGGAAGAAAAAGCAAAAGCAATAAACAAACCCCTCTCAGAAATGTCTTTGGCCGAAATGGATGTCTTTTGGGAAGAGGCGAAAAGGGGGTAGGTTTCAGTTTCAGGTTTGTGTTTAATACTTTGATTATAGTTTTGGAAATAAGCCCTCCCGCCGGCTGGCCCCTTCGCTAAAAATGTCCGCTGGACATTTTCTTAACGCTCGGTCCGGTTCTAAGTTTCAAATTTCCGGAGGTTGAGCGGAGCCGAAACCGGATTGGGTTTCAAATTTCCGGAGGTTGAGCGGAGCCGAAACCGGATTGGGTTCCAAATTTCCGGAGGTTGAGCGGAGCCGAAACCGGATTAGGTTTCAAATTTCCGGAGGTTGAGCGGAGCCGAAACCGGATTGGGTTCCAAATTTCCGGAGGTTTAGCGGAGCCGAAACCGGATTGGGTTCCAAATTTCCGGAGGTTGAGCGGAGCCGAAACCGGATTAGGTTTCAAGTTCCAACTTTAGATATTTAACAAAATAAATCTGCGGACATCTGCGAATTCTGCGGGCAAAAGATCTAGAAGTGCCGGATTATATACAATCTGCTTTGGTTTCGGCTCCGCTCAACCACCGCTCCCAATCACTCAATTTGCTGCGCCTGTTCGTCCCGATAGCTATCGAGTCTCAATAACTTTATAACTTAATTTCCTGTCATCACGAGCGTAGCGAAGTGAAACTAACCAACAAATCCACAGAATCCACAGAATCCACAGAATCCACAGTATCTACAGAATCCACAGTATCTACAGTATCCACAGCATCAACAGCATCCATAGAATCAACAAAGCAACAAATTAACGAATCACCCCCTTAGTATCACTCTCAATCTCCCCATCCCTGAGGCGTATGATACGTTTTGCACGAGCAGCGATGTCTTCTTCGTGGGTGACCACAATAACGGTATTTCCTGCCTGATGGATGGCATCGATAAGCATCATGATTTCTTCAGAGGTTTTGGAATCCAGGTTCCCCGTTGGTTCATCGGCGAGGATGATGGAAGGTTTGTTTACCAAGGCCCGTCCCACGGCAACACGCTGCCGCTGCCCTCCTGAGAGTTCGTTGGGCTTGTGGTCCATACGGTCGGCAAGGCCCACATCGTGCAATACTTCTGTGGCCCGTTTTATACGGTCAGCTTTGCCCACACCCGCATAAATCATCGGCAGGGCTACATTGTCCAAAGCAGTGGTTCTCGGTAATAAATTAAAAGTCTGGAATACAAAACCTATTTCCTTGTTGCGTATTTCGGCGAGCTGGTCATCGCTCATCAGGCTCACATTGGCACCGTTGAGTTCATAGGTTCCCGAAGTAGGGGTGTCCAGACAACCCAGTATATTCATCAATGTCGATTTTCCGGAACCCGAAGGACCCATTAATGCTACATATTCACCGCGTTCTATATCCAGGTCCAGTCCTTTTAAAACTTTCAATATTTCCCCGCCCATCCTAAAATCGCGGGTGATCTGTCTTATTTTTATAACTAAACTCATGGAGATAGGTTTTTGGTTTGTGAAATATACATCGCCCTATTGGACGACTTTTGGTTGCTTATGTTACAAACGGATGCTAAAACTTTCCTTTTTTTGCTCTTTGCGGAAAAACACCATCCCCTGATAAAAAGTATCGATGCTTACCGTGACTTCGGGGCGGGAGATTATTTCCTTCCAGGCTTCCGTCATGCCTTTGGACCAGTAAATATCGTCAAATAAAAGCACAGTATCGTTATGTACAAATTTTAGTAACCTATCAAAATAGAGCAGCGTACTCTCCTTGTTGTGGTTGCCGTCCACATAGATAAAATCAAACTTGGTTTCCGGAAGACTTTGCAAGGCCTCTTCAAAATCCATCACTAGGATTTCCACTTCCGAAAGCCCGAAATCCTGCAACTGTTTTCGTGCAACGGCAGCAGTATTTGCACAGCCTTCAACGGTGGTTATTTTATTGTTTTTTTGTAATGCTAAGGCTATGGTAGACAGTCCTAAAGAAGTTCCTAGTTCAAGTGTGGATGTAATACTAAATCTGGCACCCAAACGGTATAACAACTGCTGTCGTTTTAAGGAAATGCCGGCGTGTTTTGCAATGTCTTTTACGCTACGGGCTTTGGAGGTAAACACCCGCGAACCTGCCCCAAAATCCTGTACGTCGATACGCTCCTTACTGCATAAAAGTGCTTTTCTATAGTCCCCTAAAAGGGTATATGCGGGGTATTTTTTGGTATCGTAAAAGCATTTGGTCACCAGCCCATATACAAATGGGGAGTGCACCCCATGCTGATTGGTCGCTTTTCGTAGAAATTTAAAATAAGATACAATGGTGTAAAGCATCTTGTTTTTTTAGGTCAGTACTTCGCCACGCCTTCTGGTAAAAGCAATGAGAATAACACCAATTAACACAAACAGCGCGATGCGGTAGATATAATCACCATAGCGCACATAAAACGTAAGTTTTTCATTCAGATAGAGTTCGCCTTCCAGCGCACCCTGGGTGTTATAGGGCAACGAAGCGGTGATCTCCCCTTGCTGGTTGATGAAGGCAGAGATACCGGTATTGGCGCTTCTGGCAATGCCGCGGCGGGTTTCTATGGCACGCAATCTGGCGAGGCTAAGATGTTGTTTGTGCCCCTGGGTTTCGCCCCACCAGGCATCGTTGGTGATGATAGAGAGGAAATTGGCATTGTTCCGCACATATCCCGTTACAAATTCGCCGTAAACCGATTCATAACAAATAATGGGTCCCGTTTTAAAACGTTGGTCTGCGCTCCAGAACACCCCGCGGTCTTCCTGCGTGGTTTTCATCGCCACCGTTCCGCCCAGGTCGAGCATGATATCGCCCAGCAACGGTTTGATAAGCCATACATAAGGGGTGCTTTCGACACCCACCACGAGCTTGGACTTGTGGTAGAGGTCCATTTTTGGTTTCGCGCTAAGCATAAAAGCCGAGTTATAGGTATTGTAGTACAACCCGTTATCGGCAAGATTGGATTGCAAAGTTGCTTTCTCCTTGTCCTCAAAAACATGGTACAGTGTGGCACCCGAAAGGAAATTCAGGTTAGGGTAACTGCTGTTAAACGCACGTATGCTGTTTGCTACCGGACTATCCTCAAAAAGTTCAATGCGCTCATTGGCCGCAAAAACGGTTTCGGGCGAAATCACAAAATGGGTGCTGTCCGTGACTTTGGAGGAGGTAAGTTCAAAAAGAAGGGATGCTATTTCGGCATTGGAGACGTTGTATTTTTCGGAATAGGGATCGATATTGGGTTGCAGCACGATGGCGTTTACCTTATCTCCGGCTTCTTCATAAGTGGCAAACATAATGGAGGAAATGGTAATGGGAATAAGAATGTACAGGGCAGTTTTGACGCTTCCGCGGATAATAATTTCCTTCTTCTGAAATTCCCTGTAGAGCAAAATGCTTTTCACCACCCCAAAATTCACCAGCCACACCCATAGCGTTCCGCCGAAAACCCCGGTGTATTCATACCACTGTATCCAGCTTATGTGTTCGGAAAAACCATTGCCCAGGTTCAGCCACGGCCAGGAAAACTCCCAGTTAAGGTGCATTTTTTCAAAGGATATCCACAGACATACCAAAAATATGGAGGAGATGAAAAAAGTGGTGCGTTTGGCAAAATGGTGGAACAACACAAACACGATGGCCATCAATAGCGAATTCACGATAATGGCAAAGGCGGCACCAAATTCCGAAGAAAACCACAGCCAGTTGGTCTTAATGACATTCCATAGAAAAAAGGTTAGGTATGCGAGGGCAAACACCCGCCACGCTTTGCGCTTTTTTGTGGAAAGGCGTATGTCCCTTTCGGCAAGCAATAAGGGCACAAACCCAAAAAACAAAAGCAACGGAAACCCCCAGGTAGGCCATCCAAAAGATATAAGCAATCCCGAGGCGATGGCCAAAAGTACATTCTTCATAAAAGAAATTCTGTATTTGAGCGATAAAGATAAGATAGGTTTTGGGAATGGCAAAGGGTTGGGGAATTTGTTGTCAGTTATCTGTTCCCTGTTGCCGGTTACCTGTTGCCTGTTGCCTGTTGCCGGTTATAGTTTTCGGGTTTGTTATTAAGTTTTTTTAGTTGAATGCCATATTGGAAATCC
>JBGTDF010000189.1:0-1871 GCA_041748455.1 Planktosalinus sp. | reverse complement strand
GTTTTGCAATTTGAACTAGTAATGAGTCGTACATTAATTTTATTAACTTTCCAATTTCTGAACTGGGCGAACTTCTACTTTTCCGTTCTCTTCAAAAATAGGACACCCCTTTGAAATCTCAACAGCCTCGTTAATGTCTTTCGCATTAACGATGAGGTATCCACCAACCATTTCTTTGGCTTCCATAAAGGGACCATCTGTCACGACTTTATTTTTTCCGTTTACCTGTTTGCCAGTGGTCTGAAGAGGTTCTCCCCCGGCAAGAATTCCTTTCTGACCAAGACCTTGCATCCAAATCATCCATGATTGAATGTATGCCTTAACTTCTTTTGAATCTTTGGCAATGTGGACGTGAGTATCTCCGCCTCTGAATAAAAACATAAATTTTTCCATACTGATTTAATTTTTTATTTAATTTCGTAGTTCAAATATTGAGAGTTATATTTATTCCCACAAGTAGGGCAATTAAAATGTGTAAGTATGACGAACAATACTAATATTGATAATCAAGTATTTAAAAACGAAAAAAAAAATGTTTTTGATGAAAAATCTTGCCCAGTAACTGCAACAATGCAAGTTTTAGGCGGAAAATGGAAAGCAATTTTAATTAATGCTATCTATCATACCTCTCCTGCAAGGTTTGGAGAATTGAAACGAAGTGTAAAGGGGATTACTCAATCAATGCTCACTTCACAACTTCGTGAACTGGAAGATGATGGGATAATTAGCAGGAAAATTTATGCTGAAATCCCACCAAGGGTTGAATACACTTTAACCGAGTTTGGGCTTACGTTGTCGCCAATAATGCAATCTATGGCTCAGTGGGGAGAAGAATATAGAATAAATAAGCAAAAAGCGTGAAGCAATAAAATTTCTAAGCTTTTAAGTAACTGTAAATAATAAATCTTATAAATCTCCAAACGTGCTTTCATCTGTGTCGTAATGTGAATATCAAAAATTAACTTTTAAAATCCTTACCAAAAGTCTTGGGTGCAGTTGGGCAAAATTAAATCTGGTATTTTTGTGTCGGCAAGTGTACTGCAAAACAGCTCTTTTAATTTTGCAAAGCGTTGGCGTTTTGTCAGTCGGTTCAATGTTAGTTTACTGTCGGTTGTTTCGTCCGCTATGCTTGTACCTAACGTTTTGTGTTTATGACCGCTGCGGCTTTCGAAGCGCGTTTTTGTCCTCGTTGGTGAAACCAATTAAAGGTTGCAAACATTTAAAAACAAACCGCAGAATCCTAAAGAAGCACAATAAATCAGGATACACCACGCTACAAAAATCACTTTTACTTGCTGAAGGATTTAACCCCCGTTATTTTACCCATTACTGGAAGACTAAAAAAGGGGAAGTTTATCTTTTTTGCTATGACTATGGCTTCTTATCACTGGAAAAAGAGGGGAAATCCAAATACCTTATTGTACAGTGGCAAGCTTATATGGAATAGTAGAAGTATCGGACAAGGTTTACGTTCTGCTTATTCTTCTTTTCACAAGCTCCATCTCTGGAGCCCTTTTATGCAAAAGTACGATATCCGCTATGGAACGGCGGCATAAAGCCAGTCACGCCTGTAGCGTGATCTTATTTATACGCCTTATCCATTTCGAATATCGCAAGAAGAACGCATAAAGGACAGGTAACAGCGATGGCGCAATGAGAAGTATTTGGAATAAGACGAAATACCAAAGCTATAATTGTAAACTAACACTATTTTTATTAATTACAGGAGCCGAAAAATAGTTTCAATCAAGTTGTCGACAAGGACAAGGAAAACGCTCCGGGTATAAGAAGTAGTTTATTTTTAACAGGTGTGAAACGGGACACTAAAACCAACAAGGGAATAATCTGTTCTAAGCAAATAAATGTATTAC
>JBGTDF010000188.1:0-6677 GCA_041748455.1 Planktosalinus sp. | reverse complement strand
GACGACGGAATTCTTTTCAGTAACAGTACAGACAGTGTTTTTGTAGCAAGCTCATCAGAAGCCCAACTTAAAAACTTGCTCACCAGAAACCTTGAAAAAAAGAAAAGTAAAGACAATACCTTTGAAAAAATATATGCTACCGGCAGCTCTAATGCACTTACTGTTTTTGTAAACGGAAAAGAATTTCCTGAAATGTTTTCGCGATTTTTCCCTAATTCAACTACGCAAATCCAAAATTTTGCAAGCTGGATGGCACTCGATGCAACGGTATATCCTGACGAAATCAAGGTAAACGGTATCGCTATTGCACAAGATACCATTCCTCAAATACTGGAAGTTTTTAAAGGAACCGTTCCTCAAAAAAATGAAATTGCAAGGGTAACACCTACTACGGTTTCTGGATTTGTTTCTTATACCTATGACGATTATGAAGTGCTATCTAAAAATTTAGAGATTTTTCAAAAGAAAACAGACACACTACCGCAAAACAATTCCCTTTTTCAATCCCTAAATGAAATAGGCGTTTCCTTTAAAGAAAATGAAAAAATAGTGGCACTTCATGCTATTGACGGAAGTATTACTGAAGAATTTCTTTATGCTTTAGGCAATGAAAATTCTGAATTTCGCGGGGTTTCCATTAAAAACCTTACGGATTCCACAATTTTTAACCGTGCCTTTGATCCACTTATTACAGAAACAAAACCGAGGTATTTTGCACAACTGGAAGACTTTTTTGTGTTTGCGGAAAATGAAAATACCCTTCAGGAGATTATTACAGACTATCTCAACAGCACCGCTTTAGCTAATCAACCTTATTACGAAGCACACACTGCAGAAATAAGCAGTGAATCTTCCATTCTTTTTGTGGCTTTGCACAACAATCTAAAGGATAAAGTAGCAGATATGACATCTTCAAAAGATGCAGCTTCCATCAACAATCTTAAGTTTAACCGAAACCCAATGTCTGCCATTCAATTTGTGTATGACAATAATTTTGCGCACATAAACGGTATTATAAAAGAAACACAAAGCAGTCAATCCAGTACCGGGGTTTCCCAGGCATTTGCAATTACTTTGGAAAACACATTGCTTACAAACCCTCAACTGGTATCAAACCACCTCACCAAAGGAAAAGACATTGTGGTTCAGGATGTAACAAACAAACTCTATCTTATATCTTCCGGTGGAAGGGTACTTTGGAATAAACAAGTGGACGGACCTGTACTTGGGAGGATAGAACAAGTGGATCTGCTCAAAAACGGAAGGTTACAACTCGCTTTTGCAACAACCAAAACCTTTTATGTACTGGACAGAAACGGCGCAGAAGTTGCTCCTTTTCCACTGAAATTCAAGGATGAAATTACCCAGCCGCTTGCCGTTTTTGATTATGACAACAACAGGGATTACCGTTTTATTATTACCCAGGGCAGGGACATCCTGATGTATGACAACAAAGGAAAAATCGTAAGCGGTTTTACTTTTAAAAAAGCGGGGTCAAAAGTGGTGCTTCCGCCAAAACATTTAAGAATAGCCGCAAAAGATTATATTGTTATTGCAGAAGAAAACGGAAAGCTAAACATACTGCACCGCACAGGCGCAAGCAGGATCAACGTGAATTCCAAATTTGCATTTGGGGAAAGTGAAATCTATAATGAAGACGGCAATTTTGTTTTTATCACTTCTGAAAACGCAAAGGTTACCATAAATACCGATGGAAAAGTAAATACCCAAAACCTAAATGTTAGTGCTAAACTCTTGTGGGAAATCGTCGGAAAAACCAAAGTGACCCTGGAAGATAATATTTTACGCATCAATAACAATCGCGTGGAGCTTCCATTTGGCCTGTATACAAAACCAAAAATTTCTCTAAGCAATCAGCGCGTATTGATTTCAATAACAGATTTGCAACAACAACGCACCTATGTCTATAATTCTTTAGGCGAATTATTGCCCAATTTCCCGGTTTATGGAACCTCAATAATGGACATGGGCGATGCCACTAACAACGGCAGGCCTAATGGGGTTGTAAAAGGAGAGGATAATGGCGTAGTGCTTTATGAATTGAATTAGTGTCTTTAATTCTATTTATCAGTAGACAATTGTATTGACTAATTCACCCTAATACTCAATACTTAATACTTCTACCCTCTAACTTCAGCCTTTTCAACTATTTCCGCCTCAAAGAGGGTAACAAAATGTTTGATAAGTTTTTGTTTTACCTCTTCTAAAGAAACCTCTTTAACACCAAGTTCCACATTCATAGAGGTGACCGCCTTCTCTTTGATTCCGCATGGAATGATATTGTCAAAATAGCCCAGGTTTGCGTTTACATTAAATGCAAAACCGTGCATGGTTACCCATCTGCTGGAACGAACTCCCAGAGCACATATCTTTCGGGCGAAAGGTGTGCCCACATCGAGCCAAACACCGGTTTCTCCGGGTGATCTTTCTGATTTAATTCCATATTCCGCAAGCGTTAGAATAACCATTTCCTCTAAAAACCGAAGGTATTTATGAATATCAGAAAAGAAATTTTCAAGATCCAGTATCGGGTAGCCTACTAGTTGTCCGGGCCCATGATAAGTGATATCCCCGCCCCTGTTTATCTTGTAAAAAGTAGCATTTTTTGCAGCGAGTTGCTCTTCATTTACCAAAAGATTGCTCATATCGCCGCTCTTCCCAAGGGTATACACATGTGGATGTTCCACAAAAAGCAAGTAATTTTCGGTTTCTAATCCGGCATTTTCCCTCTTGTTTTTGATTTTGGTATCGATTATGGACTGGAATAAATTTTCCTGATAATCCCAGGTTTCCTTATAGTCTTTGGTTCCTAAATCCTGAAGTTCCACTCTTTTGTTCATAGACTGCAAAGGTAAGGTAGATATTGATTTTAAAGGGTTAGAAATTGTATAAAATTAACTCCGTTCCAACCCAAAACATTTACTATTCCAAAACCACTTCAATGTCCAGCACATCGGGATTCTTCATATACTCCATGAAAGACGCTTCATAAAAAAGCGTTTTTCTGTCCAGGCTAAATGTTGCTGTTTTTTGGGAAGTTGTTTTTATGGGTTTTGGGAAAGTATAATTTAGTTTGTAAGTCATGCCTTCCAGCATCATCTCCATCCCTTTTAAGCTATCCAGTTCCCTTTGATGGGCTGCTTTGTCTATTATATAGGCATCTCGTTTAAAAATATTGTTTTCGTAAGAAAAAGCAACTTTTATGGTTTCCTCCTTTTCAGGAGTTTCTTGTCCTGTAGTGGGACCGCCTGACAAAGCTCCTGCCTGGTCAAGACCCTGAAACAAATTATTTGCTTCTGCAATGTTTTTGAAATTTACAAAGACATCATACATAAACTCCTGCTTTTCAGGATTCATGAGTAATCTCAAATTAAAGTTTTCCATCTTTTTCAATCGCTCCTGTTCGTCTAAGGGCAATAATGCAATACTATCTTTCTTTTCCAGAAGCATTTCCCGAAAGGAAATCACCGTATCAATAGCCACTGCTCCATCCTCCTGAAAAGATTCCCCGCCAAAAGACATTGCTTCTGAGGCATCCATTAAAATGGACATTCTCCCGGAGCCATCTTCCTCAAGCACCATGGTTTCAGTAAACGTACAACTGGTTAAAATTCCACAGAAACCAATTAAAAAAAGTAAGTTAAAAATTTTCATAGGACTAATTTTTAGGATTATTTAAAATTATCAATGCGGCAATCACACCGGGAACCCAACCTAAAACAGTTAAAATCAATACAATTAAAATAGACCCGCATCCTTTGTCAATTACCGAAAGTGGCGGAAAAACTATAGCTAAAATCACTCTCCAAATACTCATGCGATAGATTTAATTTTATATGTAAATAGGTGGTAATAAAATGTATTTTGTTACATTGCAAGATACTTGATTTTATCTTTTTATTTATTAGAAAAAATTACACTAACTTAGTACAATGCGCAAGACCTTAATTATACTGGCTTTATTACTCTCCTCTGTGGGTGTTTTTGCCCAATTTTCTTTTTCAGGATATATTAACTTAGAAGAGTGGGAAGATGAAGTTTACTTATCTGTAATTGACGACTACAGGAAGATGTCAAAACCTTCTTCAGAACAGATTTTATGCAAAATAAAAGTAGATACCTCAGGGTATTTTGAATTTACAGGCAACCAGTTACGCAATGAAAATAAAATCTACAGAATTCATGTCAGCAAATGTAAAAGTGAAATTCAAAAAGCAAAACCTTATGATTTAAGTTGTACTACTTTTAAACAGGTATTATTCGTTGCCAAAAATAAAGACTCCATTTTCTTTCCATTATCTTTTGACGATCAGATTTTTTGTAAAATAGAAGAAAACAACCCTAAAGCATTGTCGATTATTAAAGTGGATTCCCTCAAAGAGCAAATGAGATATGTGTATAGCGAATTTACCACCGAGGAAAACAGAATAGAAAACAATAAAAAATGGTTTACTAATTTGCAGGAGATTGGTTCCAAATCGGGCGAACCTCTTGTTGAACTATATATTTATGCTTTTTTATCAAGCCGCGATAACGACTTTCACTCCCATTATTTGCAGGATTTAAAAAACAACACCTATTACAAAGAACTTCAAAAAAGACTGGAAGACACTTATCCTAATTCTTCTTATACCAAACAATATCAAGGAGAACTTCTTGGGGACACCTATACACAAACCGGCAAAATTGAAAAAAAGACTTCGTTTCTGGAATATTTAATGTACTTCTTAATAATTGCTTCCTTAATCGGTAATTTAGTTTTCTGGGTCTTTATCAAAAAGAAGAAATCACAGGAAGAAGAAGAATAAGATCACTTAAATTCTTTACTTCTTCCGGCAACAAAATATTTTTTTACATTCCATCTGCAAAATTAAATTTTTAGTTAAACCAATCTAAAAGAAGTCCCTATATTTTTAACAAAAAATGTAATTTTGCAGCTGTCTGTCAAAAAAGACAGGATTAAAACAAACAAGCATGCAACTATCAGAACAAGAACTTGTAAGAAGGGAAAAACTCTCTCAGCTAAGAGCATTAAATATCAATCCCTATCCTGCGGCTTTATTTCCGCTGGACCATACCACCAAACAAATAAAGGCAACTTTTGAAGAAGGCAAAAAGGTGGTTATAGCAGGAAGATTAATGTCCAGACGCATTCAGGGAAAAGCTTCTTTTGCAGAATTGCAAGATAGTGAAGGCCGCATTCAGGTGTATTTTAACCGTGATGAAATCTGCAAAACAGACAATCACACCAAATATAATGAGGTCTATAAAAAACTATTGGATATAGGCGATTTTATTGGTATTGAAGGTGTTTTGTTTACAACACAGGTAGGTGAAAAAACAGTCATGGTAAAAGATTTTACGCTTTTAAGCAAGTCTTTAAAACCGCTTCCTTTACCAAAAACAGACAGTGAAGGCAATACCTATGACGAATTCAATGACCCTGAAATGCGTTACAGACAACGGTATGCTGACCTTGTGGTCAACCCTCATGTAAAAGAAGTCTTCATAAAACGCACCAAGCTATTCACGGCAATGCGCAATTTCTTTAACGACAGGGATTATATGGAGGTGGAAACCCCTATACTACAATCTATCCCGGGTGGCGCCGCTGCAAAACCATTTATCACACATCACAATGCGCTCGATATACCTTTATATCTGCGTATCGCAAATGAGTTATACCTTAAAAGATTAATCGTTGGAGGATTTGACGGTGTTTATGAGTTTTCAAAAAACTTCCGTAATGAAGGCATGGACAGGACCCACAATCCTGAATTTACCGCCATGGAAATCTATGTGGCTTACAAAGATTATAACTGGATGATGGAATTTACGGAACAACTATTGGAACATTGTGCCATTGCCGTAAACGGAACTTCCAAAGCTACCTTTACCAAACACGAAATCGATTTCAAAGCTCCGTACCCCAGAGTGACGATGACCAATGCCATCAAACAATTTACAGGCTATGATATTTCCGGAAAAGATGAAGATGAACTTCGTCAGGCCGCAAAAGAAATGGGCGTTGCAGTAGATGGAACCATGGGTAAAGGAAAATTAATTGATGAAATTTTTGGCGAAAAATGTGAAGGAAATTTTATACAACCCACTTTCATCACAGACTACCCTAAAGAAATGAGCCCATTATGCAAAGAACACAGGGACAATCCTGAACTTACGGAACGTTTTGAATTAATGGTTTGCGGAAAAGAAATAGCTAATGCCTATACAGAGTTAAACGACCCAATAGACCAGTTACAACGGTTTGAAGAACAGGTAAAATTGAGCGAAAAAGGAGATGACGAAGCGATGTTTATTGATCGTGATTTCGTTCGTGCGTTAGAATATGGTATGCCGCCTACTTCCGGATTGGGAATAGGGATGGACAGATTGGTTATGTTTTTAACTAATAACCCATCCATTCAGGAAGTGCTTTTCTTCCCGCAAATGCGACCGGAGCGTAAAGTAGAATTAACAGAAGAAGAAAAATTGGTTATGGCTATCTTAAAGCCTAATAAAAAAATGAAATTGGAAGATTTAAAAGCCCGCGTAGATTTGTCCAACAAAAAATGGGATACCGCCATAAAAGGATTGACCTCAAAAAAAGTAGCTCAAGTTGAAAAAACTGATGAAGGCCTGTTTGTGGAAATAAA
>JBGTDF010000187.1:0-13593 GCA_041748455.1 Planktosalinus sp. | reverse complement strand
CCCGGAGGAGGTGACCGCCAAGGTTTTATCTTTTTCATATGCCGGAAATTTTTTAAATCCGTCAAAAACCCTCACAGAGGAGATGAACAAAATTCTGCATTGGGGCATTACCATGCAATATTCAAAAAGCCTGCGATGCATTTCATAAACCGCTTCCGGCTTGCTCCGCAAAGCTGAAATAATAAGGTGTGGTCGCACTTCATTTAAAATAGCATCCACATCGTCATTTTCCACATCAAAAGGATAGAAAACCTGATTTTGTTCAAAAAAAGCATCGGGTGAAAAATAGGTGGCATACACATCAAAGTAGGGCAGGAGTTCTTTATAAATCGCATTCCCCACAAATCCACTTCCGCCAAGAATTAAAACCTTGTTACCCATTTATGCTTTGTAAAATGGCAATTTCACTACTCTTGCCGGGATATTGTTTTTTCTTATTTGTATATAAATAGTGGTGCCTTCTTCAGCAAACTCGGTTGGCACATAGCCCATCCCGATTCCCTTGTTCAGGGACGGTGCCATGGTTCCGCTGGTAACTATACCAATTTGTTTTCCGTCTGCATCCACAATTTCATAATCGTGCCTTGGGATACCGCGTTCCAGAAGTTCAAAAGCGACCAACTTGCGATGCACACCCACTTCCTTTTGTTTTTTTAATGCATCTGCATTGATAAAATCCTTAGTGAATTTTGTGATCCATCCCAATCCCGCTTCTAGCGGGGAAGTGTCATCATTAATATCGTTTCCGTAAAGACAATAGCCCATTTCCAGTCTTAAGGTATCCCTTGCTGCAAGACCTATGGGTTTAATTCCAAATGCGGCTCCTGCTTCCATTACTTTGTTCCACACCTGTTCTACTTCTTCATTTTTGCAATAAATCTCAAAACCACCGCTTCCGGTATATCCGGTTGCTGAAATAATAACATGGGGAATTCCTGCAAAATCGCCAACCACAAAATTGTAAAAGGCTATTGCGCTTAAATCCACACTGGTTATGGATTGCATAGCTTCTACAGCTTTCGGTCCTTGTATGGCCAATAAAGAATAATTATATGAGATATCTCGCATTTCTGCACCCATTGTGTTGTGTTTGGAAATCCACTCCCAGTCTTTTTCGATATTGGAAGCGTTGACAACAAGTAAATATTTTTCCGCATCAAATCGGTACACAATTAAATCGTCCACAATACCACCTTTTTCATTGGGCAAACAACTGTATTGTGCTTTGCCGTCCGTCAGTTTAGAAGCGTCATTGGAACACACTTTCTGGATGAGGTCCAGGGCTTTATCGCCTAGGATTAAAAACTCCCCCATATGGGAAACATCAAAAACACCAACACCATTTCTGACCGTGAGGTGTTCTGCACTAACGCCATCATATTGTACAGGCATATTGTATCCGGCAAAAGGAACCATTTTTGCTCCAAGAGCTTCGTGTATGTGGGATAAAGCTGTATTTTTCATAATATCATTTCCGCGGAAGCGGGTTTATTTTTAATTAATTACTTCTATAATTTCAGAGTCTTTTCAACTGCACGCAAATTTATTTAAAATAAAAGAGTTAAACCTTTAAAATGTTTGAATGTTTTGCACATAGTCATTAAATTGCAGAAAGATAAAATTATTGTGCAATACCTATTTAAAAGTTTCGCTTTCGCGAAAGCACAACAATAAAAGTTCCATTAATGTGAAAAAAAGAACAAATGAAAATATATACCGCAAAACAATTATACGAGGCAGATAAAGCAACGGTTGAAAAACAGGAAATTACTCCCATTGATTTGATGGAACGGGCAGCAGGAATGGTTTTTCAGTGGCTGGACAATCAAATGCAGGGTGCTAAGGTCTCTGTTCATATTTTTTGTGGGATAGGGAACAATGGCGGGGATGGTCTCGCCCTCGGGAGAATGCTTTTGCAACATGGATATACTGTAAAGTGCTATGTGGTAAACTATAGTGAAAAGCGCTCGAAATGCTTTTTGATTAATTATGACCGCATTAAAAATGTAAATAAAGAGTGGCCGTTGCTGATGAAAAGCGAGGCAGATTTCCCGGAACTAAAAAAGGAGGATATTGTTATTGATGCCATATTCGGCATAGGCCTCAACAGGCCATTAAAAGACTGGGTGCAAAATCTCATTAAACACATCAATGCTTCCAAAGCATATATCCTTTCTATTGATATTCCCAGCGGTTTGTTTATAGATGCTGCCACACCCGATAAAGAAGCAGTGATAAAGGCAAATTTCACATTGACATTTCAGGCGCCAAAACTGGTTTTTTTCCTTCCGGAAACGGGAATTTTTACCCAGAATATGGATATACTTAACATAGGTCTGGACAGGGAATACCTTGCGAAAACAAAAACGGATGCCCAATGGATTTTAAAGCAGGATGCCCTGGCGATTTATAAGCCGCGTGAAAAATTCAGTCATAAAGGTACGTATGGACATAGTCTTATCGTAGGAGGAAGTTATGGGAAAATGGGAGCAGTTACACTGGCAGCGACTGCATGTTTACGTGCAGGAGCAGGAAAAGTAACTACCTATATCCCTAAATGTGGATACTCAATTTTACAAACAGCAGTTCCCGAGGCGATGGTAATTGCGGATGATGATGAAAATCAAATAACAAATCATAAATGGGATATCGAACCGGATGTCATTGGGGTTGGCATCGGTATGGGAACTTCCGCAGCAACAGAAAAGGCCTTTTTAGCATTTTTAAAAACTCAAAAGAAGCCTCTGGTTATAGATGCAGACGCTATTAATATCCTTGCAAAAAATCCAAAGGCTATAAAAGATATCCCGGCAAAATCGATTCTTACCCCACATCCGGGCGAACTCGAACGTTTGATAGGAAAATGGACGGATGATTTTGATAAGCTGGATAAAGTAAAAAAGCTTTCCAAAAAATACGATCTCGTTTTTGTATTGAAAGAAGCACATACCATAACGGTGTATCATGAAAATTTATATATCAATTCCTCAGGAAATCAGGGAATGGCCACTGCCGGTACCGGCGATGTCCTGACAGGAATGATTACCGGACTGTTATCTCAGGGATATGATCCGCTGGTTGCTGCAATTTTTGGTGTCTATTTGCATGGTAGTGCCGGTGATATTGCAGTCGAGACACAAGGTTATCAGGCATTGATTGCCGGGGATGTTGTTGCCCATATTGGCGATGCTTATATAACTTTATTTCAAAGGGAAGAACCCGTGGAGCAGGGGAGTTAATCTAGAGCTGTCTTATACTTTTCCAAATTAAAAAAGTTTTCATTTGGTTTAATTAAGTAACCCAAGCAGCTGTTATCAGGGTTTCTTTTCTCTGTTAGTATTTAAAGGGAAAATGAATTTTACTTTACAAGAAACTTATCTGTTTTTATCAAAACACCTTCATTAAAAACCTGATAAAAATAAAGACCGGTATTATAATCAGCACGATTGATTTTAAAATTGCCTGAAACTTGATTGTTTTCCTGAACCAGTTTTCCCTGAAGATTAAATATTTTAATGTGGTAGCTGTTGGAAATTTTTGGCAGGGAAATGGAGGAAACGCCATATACTGGATTGGGGTAAAGGGTAATGAACTCTTTTTCAAAATTAGCAATTGATAGCGTGGTATTATTGCATGAAGTTGCGCCGTTAAAAAAAGTAGTTTGGCTATTTTCTGTAAAGCAAACCAGTAAGGAGCCGCCGGTAATGTCCCATATTTCCCACATTAAGGAAAATCCTGTAATATTACCAATTCCCTCTATCCACTGGAATTGCGAAGTTCCGTTTCCTTCATTAAAAGAAATGACTTTTCGGTTTTGACCTGCAATTTGTTCATAGTTTATTTCTGAAACAGTTAAGAAATGGTCATAAGGTTCACCACCCATTTCTAAACAAATAGGATAAAATGCATAGGCACTTTCAAAAACATCAAAAGTATCCCCCACTTCCAGCGTATAATCAAACAATGTCCTTTCTGTTATACCGTCTTCCATTAGCATATAAACGATTCCATTCTCTTCACGCAATAAACAATTAACAGTGGTCCAGCCGTCAACACCAATTCTTTTATATTCCAGATCATTTAGGATAACTGTATCCACTATTGAAATTTGATATGTATTTGTGTTACAGCAAGGAGTCCCTACAGGTGGTTCCCAAATGTCATCATAAACATCCACACTCCAAACATTACCTTCTTGAAGCATTGGGATATATTCTTGTGCTGTTATTGGTAAACAGTACATAAAAAATAAAAGAAGGATAAGTCTCATCAAAATAAATATATAGTCTCTTATAAAAGTACTATATTTTTTCTTTTAAATATAATCCGGTAAGCGACTTTTTATTTTTCACAACCTCTTCCGGGGTGCCTTCCACTAGAAGGTTTCCTCCATTTTCGCCGCCTTCGGGTCCAAGGTCAATTACATAATCAGCACATTTAATAAGGTCTAAGTTGTGTTCCACCACAAGTACAGAATGCCCTTTTTCTATAAGTGCATCAAAAGATTTGAGTAGTTTTTTTATATCGTGAAAATGCAAGCCTGTAGTGGGTTCATCAAAAATAAACAAGGTTTTATCTTTTGTGTCCCCTTTTACCAGAAAAGAAGCCAGTTTAATACGTTGTGCTTCCCCACCGGAGAGGGTAGAAGAACTTTGCCCCAATTTAACATACCCCAAACCTACATCGTGTAACGGCTTTAGCTTGCAATACACTTTCTTTTCGTCATGCGATTTAAAAAAGGCAATGGCATCATCAATGGTCATATTAAGGACGTCGTCAATATTTTTTCCTTCAAAATTAACTTCGAGAATTTCCTTTTTAAAACGTTTGCCGTTACAGGTTTCACATTCCAGGTGCACATCGGCCATGAATTGCATTTCTATGGTTACTTCGCCTTCCCCTTTGCAGGTTTCGCAACGACCGCCATCCACATTAAAGGAGAAATGCTTAGGCTGGTAATTTCTGATTTTGGCAAGTTTTTGCTTCGTGAACAACGCCCGTATATCATCATAAGCTTTTATATAAGTGACCGGATTGGACCTACTGGATCTGCCTATGGGGTTCTGGTCTATAAACTCAATGTTTTTGAGGTTTTCATATTTGCCTTCCAGTTTAGTGTATTGTCCGGGTTTTTCTCCTGCTCCTGTAAGTTGTCTCTGCAATGCAGGATAGAGTATTTTTTTTACCAAAGTACTTTTTCCGCTACCGGAAACACCTGTTATCGCTACAAACGATGCTAATGGAAAGGTAACATCAATATTTTTTAAATTGTTATGCCTGGCTCCGATAACTTTTATGAAGTAAGAAGAAGTCCTTCGCTTTTTGGGAACTTCAATTTGCATAGTATTATTAAGAAATTGGGAGGTGAGGGAATCCTGCTTTAAAATCTCAGAATAGCTTCCGTGAGCAACGACTTCCCCTCCAAAAGTTCCTGCTTCAGGACCAATATCGATAATGGTATCTGCAGCTTTCATAATGTCTTCATCGTGCTCGACCACTATTACGGTGTTCCCTAAATCCCGTAGGTTTTGCAATACCCCGATTAGACGTTCGGTATCTTTGGGGTGCAAACCGATACTGGGTTCATCCAGTATGTACATGGAACCCACCAGACTGCTTCCCAGAGAAGTTGCAAGATTAATTCGCTGGGATTCCCCACCGGAAAGTGTATTGGATTTTCTGTTTAGGGTTAAATAGTTTAATCCCACATTTTCAAGAAATGAAATACGGTTGTTGATTTCGGTAAGCAAACGTTTGGCTATTTCCGCGTCATGCTTGTTCAAATCTATATTCTTAAAAAACAGAGCAAGCTTTTCAATGGGCAGTTCCACTAATTCAGTAATGGAATGGCCGGAGACTTTGACATAATTTGCTTCCGGGCGTAATCTTTTTCCTTTGCATGTACTGCATTTTGTTTTTCCGCGGTAGCGGGAAAGCATTACCCGATTTTGGATTTTATAACTTTTCTCTTCCAAAAACCGAAAAAAGGTATGAAGCCCTTCAAAGTATTTGTTTCCATCCCAAACCAATTGTCTTTGTTCCTCTGTAAGTTCAAACCAAGGCTTGTGAATAGGGAAGTCAAATTTATAAGCGTTGTTGACCAATTGGTCCCTGTACCAGCTCATGCTTTCGCCACGCCAAGGGTAAATGGCATTTTCAAAGATCGAAAGCGAGGTATTCGGGATTACCAACTCGTCATCAATACCTATTACATCGCCATACCCTTCACAGGCGGGGCATGCGCCATAGGGATTGTTAAAACTGAATAAATGAATATTTGGTTCTAAAAAGACGATACCATCTGCTTCAAATCTATTATTGAATTCCCTTCGGGAATTGGTTGCTAAATCTTCCAGATATAACACTCTTTTACCTTCAAAAAAGGCAATTTCCACAGCGTCTGCGAGACGGTTGTAAAAATCCTCTTCATTTTTGGTTATAATTCTGTCGATAACCAGAAGCACTTTACCCGCATCAAGAGTGTCGGCTTCTAAATCCAATTCATCTAATCTTACAATAGTATTGTTATGATGAATTCTGGAATACCCTTGTTGTGCAAGTGCTTTTAATTTATTGGCAAGGGTTCTGCCTTCTTCTAAAAAAATAGGGGCAAGGAGAAGGAGTTTTTTTTCTTCTTCCAGCGATTTTACATAATCAATAACATCTTTTACCGTGTCTTTTTTTACTTCTATCCCGGATACCGGTGAGTAGGTTCTGCCTATTCTTGCATAAAGAAGTTTTAAATAATCATAAATCTCTGTAGAGGTGCCCACAGTGGATCGCGGGTTTGTGGTATTTACTTTTTGTTCAATAGCAATGGCAGGTGCAATACCTTTAATATAATCGACTTTGGGTTTATTGAGCCTTCCCAAAAATTGTCTCGCATAAGAAGAGAGACTTTCCACATATCTTCGCTGACCTTCTGCATATAAAGTGTCAAATGCCAGACTGGATTTCCCCGAGCCTGAAAGACCGGTAATCACAACTAATTTATTTCGGGGAATGACAACATTAATATTTTTTAAATTATGAAGCTTTGCTCCTTTTATAATGATGTTGTGTTTTGGATCTACAGTGTCGATTTTCAATGCAAAAAGGAATTTTTTTGTAATTCTGCAAAGATACAATTTTGAAGGGAGTATTTTAAGCGCAAATTGTCATAAAGTTTTTGTAATAGTTACCATAAAGCTATCTATTTTTTTAACTTTGAATACTATTTAGCATACATTTTTATAAAATTAAATATGTTAAAAAAATTAACTTATTTGCATTTGTAAAATCTTTGTTGTTATATTTACGTCAAGTTTAACACCTAACACATAGTTGCCTATAGCATATCATTACTTTTTAAACTAAATATCCGTAAATCCTCCAAGGGATTTATGCCATTTATTAAATTTAATGATATGAACACCATACCTACAGATGCGTTCCTGGTAAATGCATATATAAACGGCAACGAAAAAGCCTTATCAGACCTTATAGAAAGGCATAAACAAAGGGTTTATAGCTTTATTTATTCTAAAGTTTACGACAGGGACATTACAGAAGATATCTTTCAGGACACCTTTATTAAGGTGATAAAAACCTTAAAAAGAGGTGCTTATAACGAAGAAGGAAAATTTCTTCCCTGGGTAATGCGCATTTCCCATAATCTTATTATTGACCATTTTAGAAAAAATAACAGAATGCCTAAATTTGAAAATAATGGCGATTTTAATATTTTTTCTGTTCTTGGCGATGAAGATTTGAATATTGAGCGTAAAATTATCAAGGGGCAGGTGGAAGATGATCTTAGGAGAATAATTCAGGAATTGCCTGAAGATCAGAAAGAGGTGCTCATCATGCGCTTGTATAAGGACATGAGTTTTAAAGAAATTTCAGAACAAACAGGAGTGAGTATTAATACTGCATTGGGGAGAATGCGGTATGCACTTATCAATTTGCGAAAAGTTATTGATAAGCATAATATTGTTTTAGTAAATTAATACAATAATTGCAATTATGATGCGTTAAAGTTTTAACACTAACATCAAAACTGCAATTTAATGGAAAAAACTTACTTAAAAATCTCATCTGGTAAGATGAGTAATTTATCCCCGAAGGAAGAAACAGTAAATTTTCTTCTTGATTATTCGAAGGCTTTAAGTGTTATAGATTGTTATAAATGGAAGTTTGAAGCACTTCTAAACTAAACTTTGGAAAAGTCCCGTTAATAGCGGGACTTTTTTTTGTAATATGCTTCAAGTACAGGTTTTCGTCCAATAGTTTTAGTAATAATATCCTTCTCTAGATCCCAGCCTCTCGCCGGGGAGTATTGTCTTCCATACCAGATAATTTGTAAATGCAGTTTGTTCCACAAAGCTTCATGGAAGAGTCTTTTTGCATCTTTTTCAGTCTGCACGACATTTTTACCATTGGAAAACCCCCAGCGATACATTAAACGGTGAATGTGAGTATCCACCGGAAAAGCAGGTATATTAAAGGATTGCGCCATTACCACACTTGCCGTTTTGTGGCCCACAGCAGGCAATTCCTCCAAAGCTTCAAAACTTGCCGGAACTTTCCCATTGTGTTTGTCTATGAGAATGTGGGACAAATAATAGATGCCTTTTGCTTTCATTGGTGAGAGTCCAACAGGTTTTATAATCTCCCTTATCTCTTCCACAGAAAGCTTTATCATATCATAGGGATTATCTGCTATTTCAAATAATATAGGTGTGATAAGGTTGACGCGCACATCGGTACTTTGCGCAGAAAGCAACACAGCAATTAATAAGGTATAAGGGTCTTTGTGATCTAACGGAATGGGTATTTCAGGATATATTTTATTTAACGTTTCAATAACAAATTGTACCTTTTCTTGCTTGGTCATTTTCTTTATATTTAAGGATGTAAAAATACGGGAATTCTAAAGGAGTACCAAGTTTCTCCCATTACTCATCCCGAAATTAAATCTTAATAAAAATATTATGAAAACATTACAAGCAGGTGACAAAGTACCAAATTTTACAACAAAAGATCAGGACGGAAATTCAGTTTCGCTTTCTGATTACAAAGGGAAGAAACTTGTGGTTTTCTTCTACCCTAAAGCAAATACTCCCGGGTGCACTGCAGAAGCCTGCGATTTAAGGGATAATTATGCAGAATTACAAGCACAGGGTTTTGAGCTTTTGGGTGTAAGTGCAGATGGTCAAAAACAACAGAAAAATTTCAGGGATAAATTTGAATTCCCTTTTCCATTACTTGCAGATGAAGATAAAACGGTTATAAATGCTTTTGGTGTATGGGGACCTAAAAAATTCATGGGCAAGGAATATGATGGTATCAACCGAATGACTTTTTTAATAGATGAAAAAGGAATTGTAACGAGGGTAATTGATAAGGTGAAAACCAAAGAACACGCAGCACAGATTCTTTCCTAAATAAAGTTAAAAGGAAGCCTCTGATTTACGTTGAGGTTTCCTTTTTAATATCCACATAACTGAATAATTTTTTATCCCGGATAATTTTGGAAACCCCTTCCGGAAGCATTTCTTCCCAACCATCCTCATTGTCAGAAATCATGTGTAATACTTCCCTGGAGAATATGTTTAATATCTCAGGATTGAAATCTGCAATATCCACTACTTTTCCATTGTATTTAAAGAATTTGTATAATTCTTTCATTCGCGGATGTACTTTTAGATTTTCACTTGTGGTAAATTCGCCCGTTACCGGATCTTTCATCGGGTACAGATATACTTTAAGATCTTTAAAGAATAATTTACCAAAAGCTTCCAGAATACCACCGCTAAGGTGCCTGTAATATTTTTCATCAAAAATATCCACAAGGTTGTTTACGCCCATGGTCAGACCCATACGTGCTTTTGTATATCTGGAAAAATATTCCACCAGTTTGTAATACTCCTGAAAGTTGGAAATAAGGACAGTATGACCTAAGGAACATAACAATCGTGCCCTGTCCATAAAGTCTTCTTCGTCAATTTCCCCTTCAGCCCTGAGGTTGGAAAGCGTAATTTCAAAAAGGCACATGGTATTGTCCTTCTCCACTTTATTTTCATTGATGAACATGTCATAAGACCGCTCAAACATATCGATGTTTACTTTGGTCACAGGTCTGAAACTACCACGTAATGCCAATATATTTTTTTTGTAAAGAACTGCTGCAGGCAGGATATTATTCCCGTCAGGTCCAAACATAATTGCCTCGGTCATCCCATTTTTAATAAGCTGAAGACTCATCAAACGATTATCCACATTTTCAAACCTCGGGCCTGAAAAGTTGACCATATCAATTTCAATCTGGTCTTTGTCAATATGGTCATAGAGATAACGAAGTAATTTTTTAGGCTCATCATATTTATAGAAGGCGCCATAAATTAAATTAACCCCTAAATCCCCCAAGGTTAGTTGTTGCAATTTAGCATCGTTCTCGTGAAACCTTACGTGGATGATAATCTCATTATAATCTTCATCGGGTTCAATCTGGAATTTTATACCTATCCAGCCGTGACCTTTGAATTTTTTGGCAAAATCAATAGTTGCCACGGTATTTGCATAGGCAAAGAATAATTTATTGGGATGTTTTTCACGGGAAATACGCTCTTCCATTAAGCGCATTTCGTGACGTAGCATTTTCTTTAAACGCTCTTCGGTTACATACCTACCGTCTTCTTCAATACCATAAATGGCATCACTAAAATCTTTGTCATAAGCAGACATCGCTTTTGCAATAGTACCTGAAGCACCACCGGCCCTGAAGAAATTGCGCACGGTTTCCTGCCCTGCACCTATTTCAGCGAAAGTACCATAGATATTTTCGTTAAGATTAATTCTTAGGGATTTACTTTTAATAGATGGAATTTGTTCAAATTCCTTATCTCCTTTTAAAGTTTCCGGCATGACTGATTTTTATTAAGACTAGTTGCAATACAAAGGTACTAATTTCAACTGCCAAACAAAAAAATATCTCTAATTTTGTTCTTATGTTAACACCACTCACTATTACATTTTTGGGCACGGGAACTTCACAGGGAATTCCGGTTCTGGGAAGCAACCATCCGGTTTGTAAAAGTGAAAACCCCAAAGACAAAAGGCTGCGGGTTTCCATTCTTATTTCCTGGAACGATTTAAATTATGTGGTGGATTGCGGACCCGATTTCCGGATGCAAATGTTGCAGGCAGATTGTAAAAAGCTGGACGGTATTTTATACACCCACGAACATAATGACCACATCGCCGGTCTGGACGATATACGTCCTTATTTCTTCCGGCAGGGGGATATTCCCATTTATGCTCACGAACGTGTAATTAAAGCGCTTAAAAAGCGTTTTGACTATGTGTTTGCTTCTGAAGATAAATACCCGGGCGCACCTACGGTTATTGAGAATCAAATTGACAAGGACACCCCGTTTAAAATAGGAGGACAGTTGGTCATTCCCATTGAAGTAATGCACAACCGATTGCCTGTATTGGGGTTTAGGATTAATAATTTTACCTATATCACAGATGCAAAAACCATTGCTGAAGAGGAGTTAAAAAAAATAAGGGGCACAGAGGTTTTGGTAATCAATGCTTTGCGTATAGAAGCCCACCACTCTCATTTTAATCTAAGCGAGGCTTTAGCATTTATAGAGGAAATACAACCTAAAAGGGCATATCTTGTGCACATAAGCCATATGCTGGGATTTCATGACGAAGTACAAAAAACACTCCCTGAGAATGTTTATTTAGCATATGATGGCCTTACAATTACTGTTTAAACTGTTTACACTTAAAAATTAAAAATTATGCGAAGTAAAATATTTATGTACCTGTTTATTTTTTCGATATTGCTGGTTTTGTTTATGTACATGAACCAGAAAAAAATATATGAAAATCAGGAAAAAAAGATTGAAAAACTGGAACTGCAATTAGAGGAATCTGAAGCAGCTAATTTAGGCTTACAAAACCGGAATACAGATCTCAATTATTTTACATTGCAGGGAAATGACAATGCCATGTCTTATTTTGAAAACGATGGATTTGAAGCAGATCAAATAGAGACTTTGGTTACAGACCAAATTTACAGTCAAAACACCCTGGAAGGTAATCATCCATTGGTTCCTTATGATGGCATGGCAGGAAGTATGAAAATAAACAAGGTGCGGTTCCTTAACCACAAATGGCTCATTGCAGATTTTACGGATGGTACATACTGGGGCGAAATGCTTGTGCAATATGACCTTAATGATAAAGAGGAACTGGTATTGAACACCCTTGGTTCCTTATTATATGCCGGGAATTAATAAAATTCAAACCTGTTAGATTCTTTTCTCCAACTAAGCCTTTAATACAAAAAAGGGATGCCGGGTGGTAGTGACTGAAATTAGTTTTTAATTATTTTATGGTTGTATGTTGAATCTTTACCAATTAGATTTAAAATATACGTGCCCTTTGATAAATTGGATAAGTCAATTCTCATACTAAGATTATCAGCTTTTTCTTCATGAACTTTTTGACCTGTTATTGAAAATATTTCCAGCGTTTCAATATTAATTGAACTATTTATATTAAGAATTTCCTCTACAGGGTTGGGATAAATTGTGAATTTTGGAATTATTATATCTTCGGAATTTAAATTAACATCCTCAATTTTATATAATTCATAACCAATACTGTTTTCATAGGCTGCAATAAAATATAAAATACCATTTGATTCAACTACCTCCAAGTAATTATTACTCAAAGGATTTATATTGTCTGAGGATATGGGTAATATTACATCCACATTCTCTGAATTTCCATCAGTTTTCCACCAGTTTTGGTTTATAGTGTCATTATTGCCAATAAAATATAACCAACCATTATAAGCAAAAGTATTTTTTACATTACCACTATTTACTCCAGGATTCAAATCTAAATATAATTGTGTTCCACTCTCAGTTCCGTCACTTTCCCAAACTTCTCTCCCGAAAATTCCATCATCAGCACTAAAATATAATTTGTTATTATAGACTGATAAAAAACTAGGATAACTTTGGTAATCCGGATTTATATTTTTAATATTTAATGTGCCTTCCTCTGTTCCATCTGATACCCACAATTCTATATTGTCGAGCCAATCCATCATTCTAAAATATAGTTTATTATTAAAGACTATTAATTCTTCAGGACCATAAAATGCATTGTTTCCCATAGTAAATATATCTTTAACCATAACCGTTCCTTCTTCTGTGCCATCTGTTTTCCATAATTCTCTTCCAAACTGTGCTGAACGAGCAGAAAAATACATTTCATTGTTTAGTTGAGTATATTCTGCAGGTGAACTACTATGTGGTCCTCCAATATTTTTCAATCTGAATGTTCCTGTTTCCGTTCCATCACTAATCCAAGGTTCAATATTTGACTGGCCATTTTGCATAAAAATGTTGAAAATTAATTTATCAGAAAATGCCTCAAAATTGTGAGGTGAACTACTAAATGGTCCAGACTCAATGTTTTTTACTAAATAAGTTCCATCAACAGTGCCATCAGTTACCCATAACTCATTTCCGGTTTCACCATCAGTGCCAGAAAAGAACATCTTGTTTTCAACTACACACATTTGTT
>JBGTDF010000186.1:0-4393 GCA_041748455.1 Planktosalinus sp. | reverse complement strand
GGGAATCACATTTGCAGATTTAAGAGGAAATCACCCCTCAAAACCAAGAAATTCAATTATTGCAGATGTCTGTTTCAAGGGTGGTTACATCGATGCTTGGGGACGCGGAACTTTAAAAATTATAACTGCGTGCAGAGAGGCCGAACTTCCCGAACCGGAAATGAAGGAAGAATTTGGAGGAGTGATGATAACGCTTTTCAAAGATCGTTATACTGAGGAGCTGCTAAGGAAAATGGGGCTGAATGAGAGACAGGTAAAAGCTGTTAAATTTGTTTTGGAAAGGGGGAAAATTACGAACAAAGAATATCAGGAAAAATTTGGTGTGGCAAGAATGACCGCTACAAGAGATTTGACTGAATTGGTTGAAAAGAGCGTTTTAAAGTCATCTGATACCAAAGGCGCTGGTTCTTACTATGAATTATGAATTGCACCATTATTGCCCCCTCCCCCGCGGATAGTCCGACAGAAACAAAAAATGGCCTGCTCAAACACAGACCATTCTATTTTTCAAACGCTTTAGTTACTTCGGTTGCGAAACCAATCGCAAATAAGGCTTCAACGTTTTCCATCCGTCCGGATATTTTTCTTTTGCTTCTTCATCTGATACGGAAGGAACAATAATTACTTCTTCCCCATCTTTCCAGTTGGCAGGGGTTGCCACCTTGTGTGCGGCCGTCAACTGCATGGAATCCAGAGCACGAAGGATCTCATGAAAATTCCTTCCTGTGGTCATGGGATAGGTAAGTTGAAGTTTGATTTTTTTGTCGGGGCCAATTACAAAAACGGAGCGCACGGTTTGATTGGTGGCGGCTGTTCTTCCATCACATCCACCGGTTTCATCTGCGGGGAGCATGTCGTACAATTTTGCCACCGCTAATTCGGTATCGCCAATCATCGGATAGGTAACGGTACAGTTTTGTGTTTCTTCAATGTCCTTTTCCCACTTCAGGTGGCTTTCCACTGGATCGACACTTAATCCAATAATCTTGCAGTTTCGCTTTGCAAACTCCGGTTCCATTTTCGCCATGGTTCCCAGTTCAGTGGTACAGACAGGTGTAAAATCTTTAGGGTGGCTAAACAGCATGGCCCATCCATCACCGATCCATTCATGGAAGTTGATAGTGCCGTGGGTTGTTTCTGCTGTGAAATCAGGGGCGGTATCGTTTAATCTGAGGCTCATTTTTTATTTTGTTTTTATTTTAGATTACACATTAACATTGAGTGGTAACGAATAATTCGGTGTGAAGGGTTATAATTTTTTAGGAATGGGCTATCCAATTCTCAGATATTTTATTTCCCTAACGAACAACCTTTAAAGTCACCTTAAGCATACCACTTTACCTACTCTGGTTCCTGAAAGTGAATCATGAATTCCATTTGTTGTGATTAGAAAGGACACATATTCAAATGGGATAAGTCGACAGAGTGTTCGTAATGGAATTTTTGAATTGGGTGGTTTTGTTCCTTGTTTGGTAACAACTTTTGTTTTAGAAATAAACTTACCAAAAGTTCTTTGATACATGCACTCCATAACAAAGTAGTACAAGAAATATACTAAAAAGAAGAGCACTACAGCTGTAAACATAAAGGTTCTAAGGTATTGGGATCTGATAATTTATGATCGTATTCAACTAAGATCACACACATGCTTAGCAAAGTCCAAAGGAGAACAATAATAATGTTATCAACTACTGAGTTTAATACCCGGCTCCCTTGAGTGGCATATGGTAAATCTAATTTTTCCATGCGTGAACTAAACCTTTCGATTAATCAATTTATAAAGCGGCATCGACACGATGAAAATACCCAGCGCTGCCAACGCAGCTTCCCTTCCCAGTAAATAATCAATGAGTAAGTATTGCAGTAAATACGTAAGCGGAAACATAAAAATCCCAAAAATGAATTTCATGGAAGCTACCATCACCGGGTCTTTTATGACTTTTTGAAATCCCTTCCACAGACTAAGGGGGATAATGTTAATGGAGAAGAGTACAAAGGCAATGGAAACCTATTTATTGTTTTCATTTTTCTATTCAAATTTAGCAATTTACAGGGTAGCTTCAGAATGAAGCAAAGCTGTATTATGATCAACATAAAACTATTTGAAACCCAAAAGTAAGAACCTACTGGGATGAGGAAAACGCAGCTTGTTATTGACGAAAAATGATATTTTTTGTGTTTTTCGTCAATAACAAATATATTTGTTTGAAAGAAACAAATGATTAGCAGGGAAATATACCTCAACAAACTGCGTGCGCTCAAAAATCAAAATGTAATCAAGGTGATTACAGGCATTAGGCGCTGCGGAAAATCAACACTCTTAGAAGCTTTCCAAAACGAACTTATTACAAGTGGTGTAAGCAAAAAAAACATCGCTTTTTTCAATTTTGAGGAAAGGGAAAACCTGCATCTTACAAGTTGGACAGTTCTTTATGACGAAATAATCAAAACCGTTAGTTCAAAAGAAATACACTATGTCTTTTTAGATGAAGTGCAGTTAGTAGATAATTTTGAAAAATTGATTAGCAGTTTGTTTACCAAAAAAAACATTGATTTGTATGTAACGGGTTCGAACGCCTATCTTTTATCGGGCGAACTGGCCACGCTTTTAACGGGCAGGTATATTGCCATAAATGTGCAGCCCTATTCCTTTCGGGAATATGTTTTGGCATACAAAGAAGAACATGACACCGGGCGCCTGTTTCGCCAATACATCAATTCAAGCAGTTTTCCCGAAGCCGTTACAATAGCACAAAACACCGAAAATCTGGTGAATGACTATTTACAATCTATCTACGATACGGTTGTGATAAAAGACATTGCACAGCGATACAAATTGCGCAATGTCCACAACCTGCACCGTGTCATCAATTTTGTGTTCGATTCGGTGGGGTCATATATTTCGCCAACCAATATTTCGGAAGCGCTGAATAAAAATTCGCAAAAAAAAATTTCACACAACACCATTATTAAGTATTTGAATTATTTAACCCAATCGTACATTCTGTATGCCGCAGTGCGTTACGACATTAAAGGAAAACAACTGCTTACCACCAACGAAAAATATTATATGGTTGACTTAGGCCTGAAAAATATTACCACAACCAATAAACATGATACTGATTTAGGGCACAAATTAGAAAACGTCATTTATTTTGAATTGTTAAGACGGGGCGGAAAGGTTTACGTAGGAAAAAACAAAGACAAGGAAATAGACTTTGTTGTGCAGAAACCGAATAATGAAACGGAGTACTATCAAGTTGCCTATACTGTTAATGACAAAAAAACATTTGAGCGGGAATTTTCGGCATTTAGAAACATAAAAGACAATTACCCGAAATATCTCTTAACACTTGATTTTGATAATGCAATCATTGAGGGTATCCGTAAGATGAACGTTACAGACTGGTTATTACAATAAAACAAAAATATAAAATCAGGCAACGCACTAAGCATCATCAACGTGAGTATGCAGAAGGTAGAGACATATCAACGATTTATAAGCTTATAAAGCGGCATCGACACAATAAATATACCAAGTGCCACCAACGCAGCTTCCATTCCCAGCAAATAATCAATGAGTAAGTATTGCAGTAAATACGTAAGCGGAAACATAAAAATCCCAAAAATGAATTTCATGGAAGCTACCATCACCGAGTCTTTTATGATTTTTTGAAATCCCTTCCACAAACTAAGGGGAATTATATTAATAGAGAAAAGTACAAAGGCAATGGAAACTTTCCACCAGGCGATTTCTTTCTTGGGCCGCTTCTCAGAAACCACGAGGGAATCCATTTCTAAATTCCTAATCCGCTCATTGGTCTCTACCGGGTTCAGGAAATTAACATTGGTATTTTCAAGTTCCGCCAGTATTTTATCATAGCGCTCGGTATCATAAATATGGGTGATCAACGGCTTCATCCCCTCTGCAACGGCATCTTTTAAACTGGTTGCGGATTGGGGAATATTCAACGGATCAAAATAAGGATTACAGAGAATTGGTTCTCCATAGTAAATGCTCATATCCGTTCCGAACGCCATGTGTTCCATATAATTGATTCCTGTAGGAACAACATAAATGGGTTGCGAAGGATCTTGCGAAAGCCTTTCAAAGATTAATCGGGTAAAGCCTTTGCTTAGTGGTCGTACTCTACGCTGAAAAGAATGATTGCCTTCGGGAAATAACAAAATAGCATCTTCCTTCTGAAGAAGTTTCACGCAGTAAGCAAATATCTTATCGTTTAGGGCAAGGGCCTGCCAGCCATCGCGAATACGGTACACCGGCATTAAATTGAAAGAGGCTAAAAAGAAGCGCGCAATTTTACTTTTGAATACATCGGCCCGTACCCAATAGTGGGTATACCGATTATTGGTACACGCCAATACCAACGCA
>JBGTDF010000185.1:0-3282 GCA_041748455.1 Planktosalinus sp. | reverse complement strand
ACTTGACTCAGGAGGAATTTAAATCGTATATTTACGGTTCGGCAGATGTGGTGGGATTGATGTGTTTAAAGGTCTTTGTTAAGGGTGATAAGGATAAATATGAGTCATTGAAAGAATCTGCAATGCATTTAGGTTCTGCCTTTCAAAAAGTAAATTTTTTACGGGATTTAAAAGCAGATTATGAAGATTTAAGCAGGTCTTATTTTCCGGATACAGATTTGGAAAATCTGGATGAAGATTCAAAAAACCTGATTATCCGGGAAATTGAAGAAGACTTTCACAAAGGATTTCAAGGAATAAATCAATTACCGGTAGAAGCAAAACTGGGTGTTTATACTGCTTTTATTTATTACCGAAAACTATTGACCAAGCTTAAAAAAACGCCATCTGCTGAAATTAGAAACGCAAGGATACGTGTTAGCAACTATCAAAAAATGGGCTTACTGGCTAAAAGCTATGTGAGTTACCGATTAAATTTAATGTAATTATGAGTGTATTTATATGGATATTGGTTTTTTTAGGAACTTTCCTGCTAATGGAATTTATGGCGTGGTTCACGCATAAGTATGTAATGCACGGTTTTCTATGGAAATTACATCAAGACCACCATCATAAAGACCACAAAAGCTGGTGGGAACGCAATGACTTCTTTTTTATCTTTTATGCAATAGTAAGTATAGTCTTTTTTATTAGCTGGGATTCTTATGGCTTTTGGTTTGGACTACCTATAGGTCTGGGTATTTTTGCTTACGGAATTGCTTATTTTATGGTCCACGATATTTTTATCCATCAACGGTTCAAACTTTTTAGAAATGCAAACAATTGGTATGCCAGGGGAATAAGAAGAGCACATAAAATGCACCACAAACATCTGGGCAAAGGTCAGGGAGAATGTTTTGGTATGCTAATTCCGCCATTAAAATATTTTAAGAAATAGAAAAATATGGACACACTTTATTTGTGGCTAAACTTAGGTTCTTTATCTATTCCATTTCTTTTTAGCTTTCACCCAAAATTACAGTTTTACAAACGATGGAAATACCTTTTCCCGGGCATTGCTATTATGATGCTATTTTTTATTTCTTGGGATATTTTATTCACGAGATATGAAATTTGGGGATTTAACCCAAAATACTTTCTGGGCATCTACATTATGAATTTACCTATGGAAGAATGGTTGTTCTTTATCTGTATTCCATTTGCGTGTGTTTTTACCCACTATGCATTGCTCTATTTTTTTCCAAAAATGTCACTTTCCAAAAAAACCACTTCCATAATATATGTAATACTTCTAACAACGCTAATCATTTTAACGATAGTATTTCATGACCGATGGTATACTTTAATCAATTTTGGCTATGCCATACTTTTGTTAGGTCTCACCTATAATTATCAAAGACATGTCTTACAAAAATATTTCCTGACGTTTCTGATTATGCTAATTCCATTTTTTATAGTAAATGGAATACTTACCGGAAGCTTTATTGAAGACCAAGTCGTGTGGTATGATCATTCTGAAAATATGGGAATACGCATATTTACGATTCCTGTAGAAGATAGCATTTATGCTTTTACGATGATACTTACCTGTATTTTATTACTGGAGTTTTTTGAACGCAAGGATTTACCAAAAACCGGTATAAAAGAAGATCTTAAATAACTTGCCGGGGAAATTCTTTAATTCATCCTCATTTTTGTATCTTAGCACCTCAATACAAATAAAAAAATATTATTATGATACTTCAGAAAATTGCCAAAAAAGCATTATTAATACTAGGAATTGTAGCCATTTCTGTCACCTATTCCTGTAAAGACAATAAAACTACAGATTCTACAGAAATAGATGCTGTCGAAACAACACAAAATCCAACAAATACTTCTACCGATGGTAACGTAGCATTAAATCCTGCGCACGGTGAGCCGGGTCATCGTTGTGAAATACCTGTTGGAGCGCCATTAAACGGTGAAACCAAAACCCCTGAAATTAAAGCAACACAAAGTTCACCTGTGATTATGAATCAAAATTCCGGCGCCCCGGCAAATACAAATTCATCTACCGCACAATTGAACCCTGCACATGGACAACCGGGACATCGTTGTGAAATTCCTGTAGGAGCGCCATTAAATAATTAGAAAATAAATTCTGAAAATAGAAATGTGAAATTTTATAGGTTTCTTTAGAGACCAAAATAAAATTTCACATTTTTTTTAGAGGTAAAAATTCAAATACTTCTATTTTTACGAAAAAATTAATCCTATGCAAAACTTTTTTATCCTTGCTTTCTTAGCAATTACGTTTAGTTGTAAGACCACAAATAATCCAACAGATACTTCTTCAGTTCAAGTAAGTCCGGCAGATTACAGTAAATTAATCACGGCAGCAACCCTTAAAACACATCTGTATACTTTTGCTTCAGACGAAATGCAAGGACGGGCCACAGGCACTGAAGGACAGAAAATGGCCGCCGAGTATCTAAGGAATTTTTATATAGAAAATAAAATAGTTTCCCCAAAAGGAGCAGACAATTATTACCAATTCATACCTTCCAGTTACTTCAAAAAAGGCAATAATGTTAAGGATAGTGAAAACGTTGCTGCTTTTATTGAAGGAAGCGAGCATCCAGATGAAATTATTGTAATTACGGCACATTATGACCACGTGGGTGTGGATAAAGATGGAAATGTCTTCAATGGCGCAGACGATGACGGAAGTGGTACCGTAGCAATTCTCGAAATTGCCAAAGCATTTCAAAAAGCAAAAGAAAACGGCAATGGCCCAAAACGTTCCATACTATTTCTTCATGTAACTGCTGAAGAGATTGGTCTTTTAGGTTCCAAATATTATGTGGAAAATCCCTTATTCCCGCTTGCCAATACAGTGGCAAATTTAAATATCGATATGATAGGAAGAATTGATCCTGATAAAGCAGATAGCCCAAATTATATATACCTCATCGGTAGCGATAAATTAAGTCAGGATTTGCATCGGGTATCCGAAGAAGTAAATGATGCTTTTGTAAATATAGAGATTGATTACAAATACAATGATGAAAACGATCCTAATCGTTTTTATTACAGAAGCGATCATTACAATTTTGTAAAACACAATGTTCCCGCGATATTTTATTTTAATGGAGTTCACGAAGATTACCATAAAATAACGGACACGCCAGATAAGATTGAATATGATTTACTCGAGACCAGGGCAAAATTAATTTTTCACACTGCCTGGGAACTTGCTAACAGAAAAGATAGGATTGCTTTAGATATCAATAAATAAAT
>JBGTDF010000184.1:0-6340 GCA_041748455.1 Planktosalinus sp. | reverse complement strand
CTTTATAGCTGAAGCAATAAATTCGCAAGGGAACTCTATTATTTTTGATATGAACCAGGCTAAAATTAATATAAAATACACAAGGGACAATCCTGATACTACCAGTGAAGAATTAAGAATTCGCAATACCTTGGGACTATCTTTTAATGCTATAAAAGTAAATACCTTTTCAACAAATTTTCCAATCTCAATTGAACAGACACTTACTAATCCAAACACTTCCGGTGAACAAAATATTTATTTAAAAGGAGGCCCTGGAGCGATGACCATTATTGAATTGTTTGGGGAAGATGCAAACGGGAATGGAGTTGCAGATGAGTTGGAAGAACTTAGAGCCAAAAAATGGTTAATCAATGAAGCCCATTTAATACTTCAGGTCAATCAAAACATCATTCAGGGCGGTAGTACAGAACCGGAAAGAATTTTTATTTATGATTTAAATAACAATCGCCTTTTAGTCGACTACGCACTTGATAATCTAACACCCGCTTCTGACCCCGTGAATTTTAAGACAAATCACTCAGGCAGATTACAAAGAAGTGGAGGAAATGGTGTAAGCTATAAAATCAAACTCACCAACCACATTAGTAATCTTATCAACAGGGATTCTACCAATGTGAGATTAGGCCTTTCAGTGACGCAAAACATTAATGTGATTACTTCACAGGCACTTCAAAACACAACCTCACCGGGTTTTGATGAAATACCTACCGGAAGTGTTATCTCTCCGCAAGGCACTGTACTTTATGGCTCTCACCCCATAGATCAGGATAAGAAAATAAAATTGAATATTTACTATACCGAAATTGATAATTAGATTTTTTAAGTTATGTGTGGAATTGTAGGATATATAGGTTACAGGGAAGCATATCCCGTGATTTTAAAAGGCCTTAAACGTCTTGAATACAGAGGATATGACAGTGCAGGAGTTGCTATATATGACGGAAAAGAAATTCAGCTTTGCAAAACCAAAGGGAAAGTGCTGGATTTAGAAAATAAAGTTTTAGAAACTATTACTCCACTTGGTACCTTGGGTATTGGACATACCAGATGGGCAACCCATGGAGTTCCTAACGACGTAAATTCACATCCACATTATTCTAACTCAGGGGATCTCGTCATAATTCACAATGGAATTATTGAAAACTATACCCCCATCAAAAAAGAACTTATTAAAAGGGGATATGAGTTTCATTCAGATACAGATACTGAAGTTTTGGTAAATCTTATAGAAGACGTAATCAAAAAAGAAGGAGTTAAATTAGGCAAAGCGGTACAAATTGCACTGAACCAGGTTGTGGGTGCTTATGCAATAGTTGTTTTTGATAAAAAGAAGCCCAATGAAATTGTTGTAGCAAAATTGGGAAGCCCTTTAGCAATAGGTATTGGTGATGATGAATTTTTTGTTGCCAGTGATGCTTCTCCATTTATAGAATATACCAACAACGCCATCTATCTTGATGATGAAGAAATGGCAGTTATCAGAAGACATAAAGGAGTAAAAATTAGAAAAATTAAAGACGATTCTATTGTAGTGCCGTACATTCAGGAATTGCAATTAAATCTGGAGCAAATTGAAAAAGGTGGTTATGATCACTTTATGCTCAAAGAAATTTATGAGCAACCCAGTGTGATAAAGGACACATACAGAGGAAGGCTACTGGCAGATCAGGGAATTATTAAGTTAGGCGGATTAGAAGACCATATCCAAAAATTCTTGAACGCAGACAAAATTATAATTGTAGCATGTGGTACTTCATGGCATGCCGGTCTGGTAGCTGAATATATTTTTGAGGATCTGGCCAGAATTCCGGTTGAAGTGGAATATGCATCTGAATTTAGATACAGAAACCCTGTAATTACTGAAAATGACATTGTTATTGCTATTTCCCAAAGTGGGGAAACAGCAGATACTTTAGCAGCAATTAAACTGGCAAAATCCAGAGGTGCATTTGTATATGGTATTTGTAATGTTGTAGGGTCTACCATCTCCAGGGAAACCGATAGTGGTACATATACTCACGCCGGTCCTGAAATAGGTGTTGCATCTACAAAAGCTTTCACTACTCAAATTACCGTATTGTCTTTAATTGCATTAAAACTGGCAAACCTTAAAGGAACTATTTCCAATAGCGATTATATGATTTATCTTAGGGAGTTAGACCTCATTCCAAAGAGAATTGAGACCGCACTGCTCGCTAATGACCATATTAAAGATGTTGCTAAAGTATTTAAAGACGCTAAAAACTTTCTCTATTTAGGTAGGGGATATAATTTTCCAGTTGCTCTGGAAGGTGCTTTAAAGCTAAAAGAAATATCCTATATTCATGCTGAGGGATATCCCGCCGCTGAAATGAAACACGGACTTATTGCTTTAATTGATGAAGAAATGCCGGTAGTCGTTATTGCTGTAAATAGCAATCATTATGACAAGGTGGTGAGTAACATACAAGAGATAAAGTCCAGAAAAGGAGTAATTATTGCGATAGTTACACAAGGGGATACCACAGTAAGGGCCATGGCAGATTATATAATAGAAGTTCCCGATACTCCTGAAAGTCTTACGCCATTGGTTACTACAATCCCGCTTCAACTGCTTGCTTATCACATTGCAGTTATGTTAAATCGCAATGTCGATCAGCCCAGAAACCTAGCAAAATCAGTTACTGTAGAGTAATTTTTCTGTTAAAAATATTTTATCATATGTAATTTTATTTAGCTATATTGTTGTCGCTAATTTATAAACATAAGATATGAAAACATTTTTCCCCTTTTTGCTTTTTTTATTCTGTTTATCTGTGCATTCCCAAACTACCATTACAGGAAATGTCTTAGATAACAACGGTTTGCCTGTCTTAGGGGCAAATATTATTGTGACCGGAACCTCACAGGGGACAGTTACAGATTTTGATGGTAATTTTACACTTACTGTCTCAGAACAACCACCATTTGCTGTAACCATAAGTAATGTTGGTTATGAAACAGCAACTTTTCAAATTACTTCAAACAATCAAGTAATTAATGCCGTCTTGGTAGAAGGGACTTCCTTAGATGAAATTGTTGTCTCTGCCTCCAGAACCCCGGAACGTATTTTTGAATCCCCGGTTACTGTAGAACGCTTTGGTATCAAAGAAATCAAAAATACTGCAGCAGCTTCTTTTTATGGCGGGCTTGAAAGTCTAAAGGGAGTTGATGTAAATACTAACAGTCTTACATTCCAGTCAGTAAACACCAGGGGGTTTGCCACTTTTGCAAACACAAGGTTTGTACAACTTGTTGACGGGATGGATAACTCTGCTCCGGCACTAAATTTTGTATTGGGTAATTTACTTGGTATGACTGAACTGGACGTACATAGTATAGAATTACTTCCCGGAGCATCTTCTGCACTTTATGGTGCCAATGCTTTTAACGGAATTCTTTTTATGACAAGTAAAAATCCTTTTGATTTTGAAGGAATAAGTGCTTATTATAAGCAGGGTATTACCTCGCAAGTTGCAGCCGGTGACAATAGCTTTTTTGATTTTGGAGTGCGTGTTGCACATAAATTTTCAGATAAATTTGCCGCAAAAGCTAACTTTTCTTTCTTAAAAGGAACAGACTGGTATGCAGTAAGTGAAGTAGATGTATTAAATCCGGGCGCAACCCGAGCAGACCCTAACTATGATGGTCTTAATATTTACGGGGATGAGGTAAGTACAAATATTCGCGGTGTTGGACAAGCCCTTGCTAATTTAGGGGTAATCCCAGCAGGTGCAGTCAATTTGTTGCCAAGCGAAAGTGTAAGCAGAACCGGATATGCCGAAAGAGATCTTACAGATTATGAAGCGGAAAGCGTTAAATTTGATGCAGCTTTACATTACAGGCCTTTTGCAAATGATTTCGAAATAAGTTATTTAGGTAAAATAGGTGTAGGTTCTACCCTTTATCAGGGAGCCAATAGATATGCCATTAAAAACTTTTTCTTACAACAACACAAATTGGAAATCAAAAATGACAATTTCTTTTTAAGAGGGTATATCACAGACGAAAGTGCCGGGGATTCTTATGATACAAGATTTACGGCAATTAATATCAACAGGGCATGGAAACCTGATGCAACCTGGTTTGGGCAGTATGCTGGTGCTTTTATTCAAGGAACTCTTGCAGGTCTAACTCCTGAGCAGGCTCATGCATTAGGAAGACAAACCGCAGATACGGGAAGATTTGAGCCCGGAACCACAGAGTTTCAAAATGCCTTTAACCAGGTAACAACAGACCCTGATCTTGCCACAGGATCCCAGTTTAAAGATGCTTCTCAATTAAGACATGCAGATGCAAATTATAACTTTACCCATATAACCTCTGAAATTGCTGAAATTCAAGTAGGAGGCTCCTTCAGGGAATATAAATTAAATTCATTCGGTACTATCTTTACTGATTTTGATGGTCCAATTCTTTACAATGAATATGGGGCTTATTTACAAATTCAGAAAAAACTATTGGAAGAAAGATTAAAACTTACAGGATCTGTTCGTTATGACGAATCGGAATTATTTGAAGGAAATTTTTCCCCAAGACTTTCCGTTGCATATACGGCCGGTGAGAGAAGAAATCATAACATTCGCGGTTCTGTGCAAACCGGTTTCAGAAACCCTACAACCCAGGATTTATTCATAGGTCTGGATGTAGGTAGAGCAATACTTGTAGGTTCTGCTGAAGCTAACTTAGATCGTTATGTAAGAACTTTTCCCGTAAGTGGTGCAGGTGCAACAGCAACCGGAAGTACTACAGCTACAATTTCAGGAAGGGATGCTTATGAAAATTCTTTTTCCTTAAATTCTGTAAATGCCGGAGTGCCTGAAGCTGCTAATGTGGACATTGTTAAACCGGAACAAGTGACCGCTTTTGAAGTTGGTTACAGGGCTCGTTTAGGAAAAGTAGTATTGGATTTGAATGGCTACTTTAATACCTACAGTGATTTTATTTCCAATGAAACGGTTCTTGTACCATTGTATGGGGAAGTAGGTGATAATAGCCTTTCCTTATTGGCACTTCAACAAGGGGACTTTAAAGCTTTTCAAACCTATACTAATTCTGATGCAGATGTAAAATCTTATGGGGCCTCTATTGGGTTGGGGTCAAAAATACTTGGTAATTTTGATATAGATGCTAACTATACTTTTGCGGAAGAGGATTTTGATCAGGCATCAGCACCTGATTTTAGAACCAGCTTTAATACGCCAAAACATAAAGTCAAACTTTCTTTCGGAAACACAGATTTATTCACCAATTTTGGATTTAATGTAAATTACAGATGGAGTGATGCTTTTGAATGGCAAGGAACATTTGCTGACGGTGACGTGCCCGCATATTCTGTTGTGGACGCACAGATAAATTATAGAATTCCGGTTATCAAATCTACTTTAAAAGTAGGTGCTGCAAACATTGGAAACAATGAATACTTTACAGCATTTGGTACAGGACTAATAGGAACACAATATTATGTTTCCTTATCTATAAATAACTTATAATCCTTCCAACTTTGCAACTAAGGATGCTAAAAATTTGATTAAAAATTTAAAAACTTAACTATGAAAATTAATAAATATAAATGGCTACTACTCTTGACAGGGGTCCTGTTTGTAGCTTGTGATTCAGACGATGATACTATTTCTGCCGATGATGAACCGGTAGTTGTTACCTCGGGTACTGCAGATTTTTCAAAATTTGTGTCTGTTGGAAATTCCCTTACGGCAGGATATACTGATGGCGCATTGTTTATCGCCAGTCAGGAGAATTCATTGCCCAACATTTTGGCACAACAATTTGCTTTAGCAGGTGGAGGTGAATTTACCCAGCCCCTTATGGCAGATAATTTAGGAGGTATAACTTTGGGCGGAAATGTAATTATAGCAAATAGATTATTCTTTAATGGCTCAGGCCCTGAAAGATTGCCCGGTTTGCCATCTACAGAACTGACTTCGCCACTTTCCGGCTCCTTTAATAATATGGGGGTTCCGGGTGCGAAAAGCTTTCATTTAGTTGCACCGGGTTATGGTAACATAGCCGGAGTGCAAACAGGTCAGGCAAATCCTTACTATGTAAGGTTTGCAAGCAGTGGCAGTTCTACAGTTATTGGAGATGCGGTTGCACAACAACCCACTTTTTTCTCTTTATGGATAGGAAATAATGATGTGCTAGCTTATGCAACCAGTGGTGGTGCAGGTGTTAACCAAGCCGGAAATTTTGACCCAACTACCTATGGCGGAAATGACATTACTGACCCTAATGTTTTTGCTTCTGTATATTCAAGCCTTGCCGATGCTTTAACTGCAGGAGGGGCAAAAGGGGTTGTTGC
>JBGTDF010000183.1:0-7281 GCA_041748455.1 Planktosalinus sp. | reverse complement strand
AAAACAAAACTATAAACACTTTAAAGTTTAAAATTCCAAATCATGAAAAATTTTCTCCTACTTATATCTATGTATTGCATAAGCACTGTTTCTATAGCACAAAACGTTGACGACGTAGAAACAATTTTTAATTTATGCATTAACCAAACAGAATTACTACCTCAAAACCATTTGTCTAATGATGGCGTTACAAAAGTTGTAGTAGTTGATAACGATGTTCTTCCAATAGGCATTTCAGCGTACTGGTTTGATGTCCCCGTGCAATTTAATACCGAAGCCCAGATTGCAGCAGCTAATATACCTGCCTTTATACAATTTAATACTTTCGAAATCCTTAGTCCAAGACAGGCAAAAGTCACCTATACCTATATATGTAACGGTGACTGCACTACCTATACCTATGAACTCGAATTTACAAAATACACCCAGTTTTGGACCATATCCAGAAACAAAACCATTGCTAGAAGTGAGATAAGATTTAGCGGTTTTTCTAAATCAGGAATTTAGTAATCCCAGACCAAAACACAACCCCATGGAACAACACTACACTTACCTGCACCATATAAAAAGAAACCTATGCGTTTTCTTGCCATTATTTCTAGTGCCGTTTATTTTGTTTGCGCAAACGCCTGTAATTACTGATTTTGACAATGTGGACTATGTGGAACGAGCGCCTGCTATATTACTGGCTCCTGATGTGGTCATCACAAACGGCAACGACTTTACTGACAGCTATATTGAATTTGAAATAGAAGTTGCAACAACTTTTGAAATTTTAGGCATAACTGCTTCCGAAACCGCAAATACAGAAGCCGGGGAGGTAAGTATTGTAGGTATGGTTATTTATATAGGTACCGGCACTCAAGCAAGACAAATAGGTAGTATCGATGCTGTATTTAATGGGCAGCAGGGTCAAAAACTTCGTTTGAATTTTTCTTCGGTACTGGCAAATGCACAATTTATGGACGGCATGGGGTCAGATATTCCCGGATGGACCGTAAACAACACTCAGGTATATCCTTCCGGAGGTAACGCACACGAAACTCTTTTTCCAAGAACCCAAGGCAATGTATTGATCAAGACCGGCACTTATAATTCGTATACGATGACCCGCACCGGTCATTATTCCTATGAAACCGATGTAAATTATATGGTAGAAGCACAACTGGCAGAAGGACAATCCCAACGCGGTTTACTTGCTGGGAATTCCAGCGGTACAGGTGCTCCTGTATTTTCCACACTTATCGTGGAAGAACCGGGAGCAACAGGAGGCCGAGCCCTGCGTTTGTATTCCAATGGCTGGGTAGTAACCCCAAACCCAACACCGAGCAGGTTTGCTTCTGCCTTTGGTCCCGAAGTTTTAAGCGCTCCATTTGATGCCTATGAAGGGGATGAACTCGCACTGGACTGGCGCGCTTCAGGAAGTGGTGATGACTATGAAGTTTACGGATATCTACTGGATACCACAACCGGTGAACGAACGCTTTTATTTTACAGCAGGGGTGGCACTAAATCGTGGACTACTTCCACGGGAACCATTCCGGCAGATGGTAACTATCAATTCCATTTCATAAATGGCAGTTTTGATAAGACAGGTGGTTATTTAATAGGAGCTGAATTTTTTATAGACAACATACGCATACTTAGTGGTGCAGCTTCTACAGATGCGATTGCTACTGCGGTAGCCAGAAAGGTTACTTATGAAAATACCTCCTGCACCCCACCGCCTTCCAGAAATATAACTCTATATGCCGTAAATTCCATTAACGCCCAGGGTATTGCCACCAATACTTTACAAATTCAATTACAAAATTGTGACCCTACTATTACTTCCATAAATCCGGTTTCGGTTTGTGAAGGAGATATTCCGTTACAACTTTCGTTTAGTATTTTTGATGCAGAAACATCCATTCAAAACCTGCTAATTTCTGCCACTTCTAGCAACACCTCTCTTCTGCCCGTTAGTAATATCAATGTACAAGGAAGTGGTGCTAACAGAAGTTTGGTTTGCGTTCCTGTTTTTGGGGAATATGGGAGCAGCGAGGTAAGTATTACTGTTACTGACGGCGATGGAGCCACAGCAACGACTACATTCACGTTTACCGTAAATAACACTATAGTTGCTGCAAGTGAAGGTGTTACCGTGCTGACTTTAAATGGGACACCGGGATTTGTGGATACGGAAATAACTGTTTTTACGGGGCTTCCGGTTACAGAAGCAGAAGTGCATATATTAAGCGGATTCTCCCCGGAAGATTTTCTTCACTATGACGGCATACTACCAAGTGGTGTAACTCAAAGTTACAATTCCGCCAACGGTATATTATCTTTTAACGGAACACTTTACCATAACGAATTGCAGGCAATTTTTAGGGAAGTAAGTTTGCAAACTTCTACTACTGATGAAAGAATTATAACTTTTACTGCAGGAAATTCTCCCTGTGGCATTATTTCCGATTCTAAAACCGTTGTCACCGTGCAAAGTTCGCCTCCTGTTATTCTTGGATTACCCGAAATCTTTACTAATTGTATAAATACAACAGAGCCTATTCCATTTCAGGTGACCGATGCTTCCACTGCTCCGGAAAACATTATGATTTCAGCAAGTTCTTCCAATACCCTGGTAGTAGCAAATCATCATATTATAGTGGGCGGTAGTGGTGAAAACCGAACCCTTATCCTTACTCCTTCCCAGGCAGGAAGTACCTTTATTAACATTACTGCCGAAAATGAACAAGGAGATACAACAACTGTTTCTATTGACATAACTTTTGAAGATGACCTGGCACCCTGGATCACATGTTTGGAAAACCAATATGTTGACTGGCTTACTTCCCCTTCCATATATACTCATTATGGAACGGATTGGGATGCTGTATTCGGGGATAATTGTACAGTAAGTGCAGCCTATGAATTAAGCGGAGCGACCACCGGAAGCGGAACTACCCTGGATGGTGTTTCTTTTGCACAAGGCACCACAACAGTAGTCTGGATTGCAACCGATAGCAATGGCAACAGCACTATTTGTTCGTTTGACGTAATTGTGGAAAATCTCCTTGGATTAGCGGATATCGATGAAAACCTAAGCACTTTAAGCCTTTTCCCAAATCCGGCAACACAACAAATTACCATTCATAATCCCTCATTTCTGGAAATTGATACTATCCATGTGTATGACCTCTTGGGTCGTCTGGTAATTACTAAAAATATGTCAGGTGTTGCCGAGAGCCCCAAACTGGACATTAGCACCCTGGCAGCAGCTGTTTATATGGTTGTCGTGGAAAGTAACGGAAAAACGGTAGTGATGCGGATGGTGAAGAAGAGGAATGGTTAATGGTTTCACTTCGCTACACTCGTGATGACAGGAAATTAAGTTATTGAGTTATTAAGGTGTTTTCGCTTTATAAATCAAAAATCCAGCCTCATACCTACGGTATGTAAATCGGCGGGCACGCGTTAATCTTATATCGTTAATGGTGCAATGGTCAATGGCGGGATACAACTCAATATAAACTTTAAACTTTAAACTTTAAACCTTAGACCTTAAGCTAATCTATCCCTTGAATCCAAAGGTAGAAGTCTTTATCAGCAGGAAGGTTAAGTTTTTTGGTAATTCGGTACTTTTTGGTAATGACGCTTTCGTGCGAAATGGCAAGGAGTTCTGCAATTTCTTTGTTGGAAAGGTTTAACTTGACCAGCGAACAAAAAGAAATATCATTTTTTGTAAGGTTTGGATAGGTGGTTTTTAAATGTTTATAAAAATTGGGATTCAATTGGTTAAATTTTTCAATGATGTGATCCCAGTATTTATCTTCTGCCTTAAAGGATTTTAGTTTTCGTTCTACCCCATCTGATTTCCCACTTTTGATTTCTTCTATAATATCCTGAAGTTGTTTGTCCAGTTTTACTTTTTCAAAAGTAGAGGCTATTAATTCACTTTTATGTTTTTCAATGGTTTTCTCTTTTAAGGCACCGGCTGTCTGCTCCATTTTTACCTGTATGGCAAGGCGTTCTTTTTCCTTTGCTTCCTTTTCCAGGGCGAGTGCGTTAAGTTTGCTTTTCAGGCGAAAACGCATTGCAAAATAGCCAAACAAAAGTACCATTAACACTAATACCGCACCCATAAGGATATAATTCCTGTTCTGTAGTTGCAGGTTTTGCTTTAAAATAAGGTTTTCATGTTGCTGCAATTCGCTCTGGTATTTAGAACGGAGTTCACGTGCCGCCGCAATATCGGTCCGTTGCTGTAAGCTATCTCTTAACCGCACGGCTAGTTCCAGTACTTCCAGCCCTTCTACATGCATCCCGATGTCCTTGTATGCTTCCGCAAGGAATGTTGCGTGATTAATTTGTTCTTGTAAACCGGTAATTGAGGCAAAAAAGTTTTGTTTATCTTCCGAGCCCAGTTGTTCCTGCAATTGTATGGCAGCTTCCGGGTTATTTTCTTTAAGATACAATATTCCGAAATCGGTGATAATATAGAGGGTGCGTTTCGATTCATTTGCAATAGCATCCTCTAATGCCTTTTTATACAATATTTTAGCTTCTGCATGGTTTCCTTTTAACACCTGCAAATTTGCCATGCGCTCGGTAGCATAAATAGTTAGGTCAGAGTTTTGAAAAATTGCCAGCCCTTCTATACCCTCTTTGTATGCCCCTTCGGCTTCTTCTATTTTATCGAGTTTTAAAAGGCAATTACCATAATTGATCAGGGTAAAATAATAGGTGTCCAGAATATTGTTTTCCTTAAAAAACGGAAGAACTTCTTCATATAATTCAGAAGCAAGTTTGGGTTCCCCAAGTTTTATATACAGATTTGCAAGTTTTTGCTTCTCCACCATCTTGTTCCTTACAGGGGTTGTGGGCACACTATCATAAATTTCTAGGCTTTTTAATAAAGCTTCCAATGCATTATTGTATTGCTCCACTTCGGAATAAACCGATGCGAGTTCGCCATATATTGCCGCTTCCGTAACCTTGTTATTGTGTTCTTTTGCTTTTTGCAGGGCTTTTTCCAAAACACCGAAAGCGGCTTCATAATCCCCTTTCTTTTTGTACACAATGGCCTGGTTATTATAAAGCCCGGGTACCCTGGGATGGTTTTCCGGGAGAAACTCTATAGCTTTTTTAAAGGCAAACAAGGAAGAATCAATATTATTGGTAACCGCAAAAAAGACCCCTAAGTTGTTGTATGACATACCCAATAAGCTATCGGGTACTTTACCTGCGTCCAATAGCATGGCATCAATATCTTTTTTTGCTTGAACAGGGTTTGAAAAAATGAGTTCAAAAGTTTGCTGCTGTTTTTCTTTATACTTATCAATATCCAATTTTTGCCCATAGGCAAGTGGAAAAATCAGCATTGCAACAAGACACGCAAATCTGTTTTTTTTGAGGAGTTTCAAGGTTTTGGCTATTTGGTCAAATATAATTTAATTTTAAGGAGATGCACTACAATCTGCTGTGCTTTTTTTCTTTCAAAGCGAAATAACTTGTAACAGATTATTCAATTATTATAGTATATTGCGCCCTTAAATTAGAGGATTCCCAACCCAAATTCTACTTACAACCATGAATAAATTTGTACTGCTTTTGTGCTTTTTTACACAAATTCTTATTGCGCAAAACACCGAAATCCCGGTAATCCTTTATGCCACCAGTCAGGATATGTTACTTGAAAAAGCGATGGATGTACAAGCAATTGCGGTAGTCAAACAGCAGAGTACCACTCATTTTCATGTCAAAAAAATAGTGGATGCTTCTACCGGAAAAAGACTAAGGGGCAACGCCCCGTGGGCGCTGGCTTATAATGGCGACAAATATTTTCACCTTACCTATTCTGATGACCTGAATCAGCCAAATGTTTTTGTTAAAATGGAAATTGTGGGCAAATACTGTGCTGCTTTTATTGATGACGGTTCCCCGGAAATAGTAAGAAACGGGGGAACCACATATGCACTGGGCGTGGCGGGGGTATTAATCACAGAATCTGCTAAATGGAATAAAAACTGGGAAACCCGCTATGGTTTTAAGAGAAAGATTTTATTCATGGATACCACCAAAAAGACTTCGTCAGGAGAGGTTGCAGTAACTCCGGGTAATTTCTTGTCCCGAAAACAAGTAAGGGAATTTCTGGAGGAACATTATCCCGGCAGGGAAGGTGATCAACTTGACTTTGACAGCGTTGCGGCATTAATCAGAACGCTTAACGCCAAATAAATCCTTAAGAAGTATTTAGAACCAGTCTGCATGCCTGCTCTTATCCCCTAAATAGAACATCAGCCCCAAACTAATGGTCCCAAAAGAACCTGTTTTATCCTGAAAATCCGGTGTAAGTAATGCTCCGGAATAAGCATAATGCTGTTTAAAATTCAAAATATAAGTACCATCCACATACAAGGCTATACGTTCCGTGATTTTTACCTGCGGGCGCAGTCCGATTGTAAAATTTGCGGTTTGTTCGCTGGATCTTTTATCCACCGGTTTTGCTCTGGAATATCCCAGGCCGGCATGAGCGAGAATGCCTACGTTTTCATAAATGTAATAAGGTAAAATGTGCCTTCCAATGTTATATACACCTTCCAGTCCTACCCTATTATAAGTAATACCTAAATTGTCATTTTCCTTATCAGTAAACCTATCGTTGGCATAGGAGAGTTTTATCCCAATCTTTTGAGTAATCTGGTACCTGCCCCCTATTTCAAAATGGCCCAGACCCAAATAATTAGATCTGTTTGTTTTGTCTCCCGGGGATAATGGTGCGTGTAATCCATAACCCATCTCTATAGAGAAGGGATTAAACTTTTCATCTTGAGCAAAAGAAATGGTTGCCGTGAGTAACAGCAAAATTAAAATATAAATTTTCATAAGTAGTTGTTTTGTTTTGGGGTGGCAAATATAACGAGGGGAAATCCTGTTTGTTGTTATTATTTACAATTTTGACTTTTTTTTAATAGTTAAAAAGTAGACAGGAAATTTGAAAAAGCAGAAAATAGCAAATAAAATTTTTCTTTCTAATTTCTGTACTCTATTTTCTCTACTCTATTCTCTTTTTTGTAAATAACTTTCTATCTGGAATAATTAGGTGCTTCCTTGGTTATAAACACATCATGAGGATGGCTTTCATTAATGCCTGAAGCCGTTATACGGATAAATTTACCGAACTCCTTTAAAGTTTCGATATCTTTTGCGCCACAATACCCCATCCCTGCACGTAAGCCTCCAATAAACTGGGTCATACTTTCAGAAAGATCTCCTTTAAAGGGAACACGACCTACTATA
>JBGTDF010000182.1:0-2375 GCA_041748455.1 Planktosalinus sp. | reverse complement strand
GATATTTTATTGTAATTACACACTCTAAAACAAAATCTTATTAATGAATACAAACAAAAAAGGAGGCAGTTGCCTCCTTTTTTTAATACAAATTATTCTATTTTAAGACCCGCACATCAAACAATCGTCATCTGCTTCTGCTGTTTTGGATTTAGCCAGAAGCTCGCGCAACTCCTGTGCGGTCAACGGTTTGTTTGTTTCGGCTGAAGAAGCGTCCATTACCGCTACCTGAGGCTCTAGTTCCTCTTTTTTAGCTTCGTTGTTTAGGGTAAACTTAATAGCATCTACGGCAGATTTAGTACGCAGGTAATACATACCTGTTTTTAAGCCGCTTTTCCAGGCGTAGAAGTGCATGGAGGTAAGTTTTGCCATATTTGCATTTTCCATGAACAAGTTAAGCGATTGCGACTGATCTATAAAATAGCCTCTGTGACGCGACATGTCGATGATATCTTTCATGCTCAATTCCCAAACTGTTTTATACAATTCTTTCAGATCTTGTGGAATACCGTCGATATCCTGAACAGATCCGTTTGCACGCATAATTTCCTGTTTAAGGTCTTCGTTCCAGATGCCTAATGCTACTAAATCTTCTAGTAAGTGCTTGTTCACCACGATAAATTCGCCCGAAAGAACCCTTCTTGTATAAATATTGGAAGTATAAGGTTCAAAAGCTTCGTTGTTCCCTAATATCTGTGACGTGGAAGCTGTAGGCATTGGCGCTACCAATAAGGAGTTTCTTACACCGTGTTTTTTAATTTCTTTACGAAGTTTGTTCCATTCCCATCTTCCACTTAATTCTTCATCTTTAATTCCCCATAAGTTATGCTGAAACTCTCCTTCAGAAATAGGGGAGCCTTTATACGACTCATAAGGGCCATCCACTTTTGCCTCTTCCATGGAAGCAGTAACGGCAGCAAAATAAAGGGTTTCAAAAATTTCTTGGTTTAATTTTTTAGCTTCATCGCTGGTAAACGGCATACGAAGTAAAATAAAGGCATCTGCAAGTCCCTGAACACCCAGTCCTATGGGTCTGTGACGCATATTGGAATTTCTTGCTTCGGGTACCGGGTAATAGTTTCTGTCGATAACGCGGTTTAAATTTTTGGTTACCCGCTTAGTAACCCTAAACAATTCTTTATGGTCAAATTCGCCATTCTTCACAAACATAGGCAAAGCAATAGAAGCTAAATTACATACGGCAACCTCATCCGGGGAGGTGTATTCCATGATTTCGGTACATAAGTTAGAGGAGCGAATGGTTCCTAAATTCTTTTGGTTTGACTTGCGGTTAGCAGCATCTTTATAAAGCATGTAAGGCGTTCCGGTTTCAATTTGAGATTCCAGAATTTTTTCCCAAAGTTCCCTTGCTTTAATGGTTTTCCTTCCTTTTCCTTCAGCTTCATAACCCAGATATAATGCATCAAATTCATCGCCGTGACAACTGAAAAGACCAGGGCATTCATTTGGGCACATTAATGTCCAGGTAGAATCATCCTGAACACGTTTCATAAACAAATCTGGTATCCACATGGCGTAAAATAAATCGCGGGCGCGCATTTCTTCTTTACCGTGGTTCTTTTTCAAATCTAAAAAGTCAAAAATATCTGCATGCCATGGCTCTACATAGATTGCAAAAGAACCTTTGCGCTTTCCGCCGCCTTGATCCACATAACGTGCGGTATCGTTATAAACGCGCAACATAGGTACAATCCCGTTAGATGTTCCGTTAGTACCTCCTATATAAGAGCCCCGCGCGCGAACGTTATGAATGGATAATCCTATCCCCCCGGCAGATTGTGATATTTTTGCTGTTTGTTTTAAAGTATCATAAATACCGTCAATGCTATCATCTTTCATTGCCAATAGAAAACAGGAAGACATTTGTGGTTTTGGCGTCCCAGAATTGAATAGCGTGGGTGTGGCGTGCGTAAAATATTTTTTGGACATCAACTCATAGGTTTCCTTTACGGCTTCCATATCGTTGAGATGGATACCTACAGAAACGCGCATCAGCATATGCTGCGGGCGTTCTGCAATGGCTCCGTTTATTTTCAGCAAATAAGAACGTTCCAGGGTTTTAAAACCAAAATAATCATAGTTAAAATCCCGGTTGTAAATAATGGTGGAATCGAGTTCTTCGGCATTGGCCATAATGGTTTCATATACCTCATCACTCAATAATGGTGCTTTTTTACCGGTTCTCGGGTTGATATAATTATACAAATCTGCCATCACCTCAGAGAAAGACTTCTTTGTATTTTTATGTAGGTTAGAGACAGAGATGCGCGCGGCAAGCTTGGCATAATCAGGATGTGAAATGGTCATTGTTGCAGCAATTTCTGCAGCAAGATTATCCAGTTCTGAAGTAGTAA
>JBGTDF010000181.1:0-1688 GCA_041748455.1 Planktosalinus sp. | reverse complement strand
AAAAACAAATATCGGAAAAATTTAGGAGACTAAAGATTAAGATACTATTAAAACCAAAAGCCAAGGCTCACATAAACCTGGCTTCGTGTGGTTTCGGTGGAATAGGAATAAAACAATTCAATGGGCCCTATAAAAGTATCTGAGGCAAGACCAACAGCATACCCTCTGTGCGGGATGCGGTCAATCCACTCTTTCGATTCAAATAAGCGGTCCCCTACATTAGCGATATTTGCAACAGCAGAAACATAGGTTTTTCTGTAAAAGCGATAATCCATTCGCAAAGAAGACTTTAAGAAGGTATCCCCCCGTAAGCTAAAAGCATCATAGCCAAAAAGGTGTATAAAATTATTAATGGGTTTATAGCCATAACCGCCCACAAAAAAGTCTAGGGTAGCGGTATCTTCCCCGCCTATTTTAAAGCCACCTTCTGCATTAATATTAACGGCTACATTTCTTATTGGGGTAAAAGCATAGCCTAAGGCAGCTCTTGCTATGGAAAATTGTTCAAAATTTTCGTTTAAACCCGAGGCAAGTGCATAAAAGTTAAAGTTTCCTTCAAAAAACACACCTCTTTTTGGAAAGTATTTGTTATCCCTGCTGTCCAGTTTAAGATTGCCAAAAGCGCTGTAATAATTTGTATTTTCAAAAACAGATGCACTGCTTGGGTCTTCTGCAATTAAGGTTTCAGATTGCAATTTTAAATACTTGTGTTCTACACCCAGCCCCAGGGAATACATTTGTTGAAACAGGGTTTGCACATAAACTTGGTTGGTAAAATCCTCGTGCCTTAGCTCAATATTTGCAACAGAAGGTATATCCTCAACAATCTCTGGTGGGAAAAGTGTAAAACGCACATTTTTTTTAAACCTGTTGTATCTGGATTTTATACCAAAACTCCAGTAATACCCTTTATCTATATAGTAATCTAAATTATATCTTATGTTGTCACCTAAAATCAAATCAAAGGAAGCTATATCATTTTTTTGGAGTAAGCGTTTGTGCGTAAAATTCAGCAATGCGGCACTTTTGTATAAATCATCATAATGCACTGCAAAACGCAAAAAATTTTGTATTTGGCTTTCCTGTAACTCTATATTTAAAATTTTCTTATCCTCCTCATTTTTCACAAGATAATAGTTTATTTGTTTAAAATTACCGGTCGCGGAAAGGTTGTTCAGGCCTTCATTAAATTTTTCATAACTTATTATTGCAGGGGTTTTCAGTTTTAATTTACCTAAAATATAAGCTCTGGTGTAGGCTTCATTGCCTGAAATCTTAACTTCTTGAATGGTTAAACTGTCTGAGGTTTCTCTCTTTACTTTTATTCTTTCTGTTTGTTTCTGCTTACTGGAGAGTAATTCTAAATCTGTAATAAATTTTTGAGCTTCTTTGTTTCCGGCTTTAATAATAGCTTCGCCGCGGTTAAAAGAGATTACTGAGAAGTCTTTAATATCCGGGTGAATGTATATATCTGTTTTTTCCCTTTTGAGGAGCATATCATTGATAGTGCGGTAGTTGTTGATTTGTACCAGAACATCAATGGCAGACCTTAAATTCTCCCTGCTTATCAAACTATCCTGCACATCCACTCCAATAATTATGTCAGCCCCCATTCTGCGCACCTCATCTATGGGGTAATTATTGGTGACCCCGCCATCTATAAGTAACTGCCCGTCAATTTCAACAGG
>JBGTDF010000180.1:0-2736 GCA_041748455.1 Planktosalinus sp. | reverse complement strand
TTAAAAGAGTATATATACAAAATTACTCAGATTCATTATACATTAAAATAAGGCAGTTGGCGTATTTGAAATAAAAATTTAAACACATTAATTTTATTTATTCCTTAAAAAATTTTAAATCACAAAACCCCGAAAAATTCCCGGGGTTTCGAAAAATCCTAAAATCATCCCCACAATTTTAGGTTCAAAAAAAATGAAAAACTATTTCTTTAAGTCATAGACAAAAATGGAAGAACTGCCGGACTGGTAATACAAAACACCGCCTATATCATCTACAATATATTCCGGCTTTTTATCCTTTAAAACAATCTCTTTGGTAACTTCGCCACTATCCTTATTTACTTTTACAAGTCCAACACCTTCGTCTAATTTAGTTAGTATAAAACGATCATCTTTTGTAGCGGCTGTAGCGGTAAACCTTTTAAGCATTTCAGCAACAGAAGCTCCTGCCACGCCTGCCATATCCCCTGCAAAATTTGCTTCCCTTTGACCCCTGTCAGTATATTGCCCTAAACTGTTCCTATTTTGATTGGCAGAATTATATGCCGCCGCAGATGTTGTTGCTGCTGCAAGTGCACCAACACCAGCTATAATAGCCCCAAAAGCACTTTTCCCGGGTGCCCTGTAATATTTATGAAACCCGGACTCCCCTTGCCAGTTAAGCATCATTAAATTCTGATCAGAAGCCAGTAAAATTCCATTGTCCCTTACCTCTACCGAAGTGGGTGATTCTTTACCATCAAACTTTGAATTTGCCAGAATGGAGGACTCCCCGCTATTTGCATCTACTGCATGTAGCTCGCCGTCTGCACTGATGAGATACCTGTTATTTTTAGCGTCATAATCAGAACTAACCACATCTGCCCTTTTAAATTTAAGGGGCTTGAACCAAACCTCATCCCCCGTTTTTAGATTTACGATATTGGCATCACTATCGGTTATATAAATCAAGCCTTGTGGAGTTTCTGCCATTACCTGAATGTTTTCCCCGGTTTTTAAAGGCTTTTTAAATAATGTATTTCCGTCGAAAGAAATTTTATTGATTCCACCTTCATACATTCCAAAAAGGATACCATCATCCATAATGTAAAAATGTTGTACATATCCTTTTGTTTTGGGCGCTTTATCCCATAGGTCTTCCCCATTTGCGGCATTTAAAAATGCAATTTTTGATTCAGAAGAAGCAGATGCTAATTTAGCCAAACCACTTTTGCCACTGTTGTCCACATCGCTTACCACGGCAAGGCCATTGGACAAAATTTCAAAACGGCTCACTGCACCTTTTAGGGTTTGTTCTTTTGGCCAAAGTACGGAACCGGTTGATGAAACTTTGTTTACCCTTGTATCACCGTTACTTCTCCCTTCAAAAGTGTAAATTTCCTTACCTGTTGGGTCTGCCTGCATCCATGAAACACTGCTTACTTTTGCTTCCCAGGTAATATTCCCGGAAGACATATCTATGTTAAGTAATTCCTTGGAAGTGGGAATCAGGATGTTTTTATTTAGAAGTAAAGGTCTTCCTGTTACCAGCCTTGTACCTTTCATAGTAAAATAACTTTCCTGATTACCGGTGTTTAGGTCATAGATTGCAACCGCATTTGCAAATTGTTCCTTGGAGTTTCGCTGCCCACTGACCACGAGTTTATTCTCCGGCATCATAACATCACAGGTATAAACAGATTTCCAGCCATTTTTTTCGGTACTGAATAAAACCTTGCCCGACATATAATCGATTACTGCCTTCTTGGTACTAATTCCTCCAAAACCGGATTGATCTATCATTACATAAGGTGCATTTGGCACAAAAAATAACTCTTCGGCTTTCACCCTGCCATAGTCTGTAAAATTAAACAACAAGTCTTTTTGAGTGGGTTTTATCCCTGCCAAACCGTTGTTTGTTGCAACAACCAGGGTGCCTCCCTGAGTGAGTGTGGTTTCATTAATTTTTGCCCCTAAATCATAGGAATTATCAGGTTGCTCAGCCTTTTGGGCAAAAACTTGACTGACACTGCATACGATCAGTATAAGTACAAATTTTAATTGGTTACATAGTTTTGATTTCATGATTAAAGTTTTTAGTTATCTCAAATTTCAATAAAACAAGCACTCCTTACAATAGGGCAGTTGCCTTATTTATAAATCTTTACGCGGTTATATAGAAAACAAAAAACCGAAGATGTATATATTACATCCCCGGTTTACAAACCTAAAAACCTTGTTTTTGAGCTTTTATAATTTGGTTTGGAAATTAGAAGTTAATATTGAATGATCCTTCTGTAATTGCTTTTGTAGAATTGTCACCGTTAACATTTTTACCACTAAAACTAAAAGTACCCACAACTTTGGTAGCTGAGGACTCAGAAATATTGATTTCTCCGGCTACTGTATCATCAAAAGGTGCCTGCCAAATCTCAACACTTGATGTGCTTGCTTCAGAATAAGAAGCATTTACCATAACATTGGCACCACCACCAATATTATAAGATCCTTGGCCATTATATCCGCCGACTATGTTTAATTGAATTGTTTTCCCATTCAAATCGCTTCCAAAAATACTTAAAGTAGAGCTTCCACTGGCATTCACTAAAGTTGCAGTAGTTGTTTGGGTGTTTGAACTAAAGTTTGCACCGGCAACTTTAGCTTTTACAGTTCCAGATGCGGCATCACCGCCATCACCGCCATCGTCATCTTTACTGCAAGAAGTTGCAGTGAATACTAATGCCAAAGCAATTAGTG
>JBGTDF010000179.1:0-3571 GCA_041748455.1 Planktosalinus sp. | reverse complement strand
CAATGTCAGAAATAATCCCCAAGAAAAATACCTTAATAAATGTTTCTAAATTTAAGACTCTAATTCTTTTAGAATGTGATGAGGAGGCAATAAAAATTAAGCATAAGCTAGATGCAATCAAAGAATATACTTTTGAATTTCACTTCACTAATGAGAAAGCAATTTTCAGGGAATTGTTATTGGATATAAAGCCAGACATTGTTATTTATGACCTGGATATCAAACAAATGGATGTTAATGAGACAACAGAATTTTGTAAGATGTTTTATGCAGAAATCCCATTGATTATCATTGCAAATGAATTCTGTAATAACAAGGCGATTAAATATATTGAACTGGGAGCGACAGACTTTTTGTTAAAACAAAATCTGGATAGATTGCCCACCACTATTTTTAAAGCCTTAAAACAAAATCAGGAAAAAAGGGCCATACGTCTGGAAAAACAAAAAAGATGGGAAGACAGCCAGCGGTTTAAAGGATTGATTGAACATTCTCAAGATCCCGTTCTTGCTTATGATATCGAAGGGACTATAACTTATGTGAGTCCTTCGATTTTTACAATTCTTGGCTATAAGGTTTCTGAATTCATTGGTACCAATGTCAAAAATCATATTTATGAAAATGACTTGCAAAATAGAGAAGATATCTTTGAAGAGTTGATTCATAATAATAAAAAGTTTGCAATCATTGAAGAGGAACGTCTTGTACATAAAGACGGTCATATTGTTTGGGTAAGGGCTGTTATAAGTGATGCCAGGTTAACACCGGGAATTGAGGGTTTTATTACCAATTTTAGGGATATTACAGATAGAAAGAGAAAAACCCAGGAACTTCTGGACTCTTTTGATCTCGTTAAAGAACAAAACGATCGCATGCTTAATTTTTCCTATATTGTTTCCCACAATTTACGTTCCCATTCCAGTAATATTCAATCTATAGTTGGGTTTATGGAAAATGCTTCTGATGAAGCAGAAAAGAAAGAGATGTTGTTTCATTTAAAAAACGCATCCACTTCCCTTAATGAAACGCTATACAATTTAAATGAAGTAGTATCCATACAATCAAATACCACCTTAAAAGTGGAGACTCTTTTTTTAGCACCTTTTGTTGAGCAAATCATTGCAAATTTAAGCAGCCAGATATGGAAATCTGAAGCAAGTGTTCAAGTTACTATTTCCAAGGAAATTCAAATTAAATATAACAAAGGATATTTAGAGAGTATTTTGCAAAATATACTATTGAACAGTATAAAATATAGTCATCCACAACGGGACCCCAAAATTTCAGTCACTTGTGAAAAACAAGAAAATTACCTTGTGCTATCCATTACTGATAATGGTCTGGGTATAGATTTAAAGAAAAACAAGCATAAATTTTTTGGGATGTATAAAACCTTTCACGGAAACGGTGATGCACTTGGCCTAGGGCTTTTTATGAGTAAAAATCAGGTAGAAGCAATGGGAGGTAAGATTGAGGTGGAAAGTATATTGGACACAGGCACCACATTTAAAATCTATATCAAATGATGAAAAAAAATATTTGTATCATTGATGATGATTCCTTGTATAAGTTGTTATTGGTAAAGGCAATAAATAAACTAAACATGGAAGTGCAAATAAATTGTTTTGAAAACGGACAGGAAGGGTATGATTCCATATATAAAGATTCCAAAGAACCAAAGAACCTGCCTGACATAATCTTTCTGGATATCAATATGCCCGAAATGGACGGTTGGGAATTTATGGATGAGTTTATTCGAATACAAGATACCCTTTCCAAAAAAATAACGATATATATTGTGAGTTCTTCCATTGCTTTTCAGGATACAGAAAAAGCAAATCGTTATAAAGAGATTTCCGGCTATATTGTTAAACCTTTTCAATCAGATTGCCTTAAAAAAATTCTTTCAGAATGTTGATGTAACATTTTTGATTAATTACGTCTTATAAGTAATCATTAATCAAAAATCAATCACAATGGAAATAATCAATCCACAAACCGAAACGTCTTTAAGGGAAGATAAGCAACTGCTTGTAATTACCCACCTATCCCAATTGTTAACTTATATTACCGGTTTTGGCGGTCTTTTAGTCCCTTTGATCCTTTGGATCATAAATAAGGACAAAGTGGCCGGTATGAATCATCACGGTAAAGAAATTGTCAATTTTCAGTTGAGTTTGATACTTTACTTTATTATTTGTATCCCGCTGATTTTATTCTTTGGTTTGGGAATTTTAGGGTTTATATTTCTGGGAATCCTTAGTCTTGTTTTACCAATTATTAATGGCATAAGGGCAAGTAATATGGAAAAGCCCAATTACCTTTTTACTATACGTTTTTTATAATATTCACATAAAAAAACCGCAATATTTTATTCAAAAATTGCGGTTGGCATTGTGAGGTTAAAAGAATAGAAACAAAAAAAGTTTCTATTTAGATATTTAACATAACGGGCATAACAAGCATGGTTACTTGTTCCCCTTCATCCAGTCCATCAACGGGAGTAAGGATGCCGGCCCTGTTTGGCAATGACATTTCGAGGGAAACTTCGTCACTGTTTAGATTGTTAAGCATTTCAGTTAAAAAACGGGAATTAAACCCTATTTGCATATCATCTCCCTGATAGCTACAGGTAAGACGTTCTTCTGCTTTGTTTGAATAATCAATATCTTCTGCAGAAATATTAAGCTCTGCACCGGCAATTTTTAAACGCACCTGATGGGTGGTTTTATTGGAGAATATGGAAACACGTCTTACAGAACTTAAAAACTGATTTCGGTCTATAACTAATCGGTTAGGGTTTTCTTTAGGGATTACCGATTCATAATTGGTATATTTACAGTAAATTAAACGACAAATCAATTCTGTTTTTTCAAAAATGAATTTAGCATTAGAATCGTTATATTCTATAAGTACATCATCCTCGTTTCCGGCAAGGATGGACTTAAGTAGATTTAATGGTTTCTTCGGCATGATGAATTCTGCAACTTCCGAAGCTTTAACATCTTCACGGGTATATTTAACGAGTTTGTGTGCATCTGTCGCTACAAAGGTCAAGTTTTCAGTAGAAAACTGAAAGAAAACACCACTCATTACGGGACGCAAATCATCATTTCCGCTGGCAAATATGGTTTTGCTTATTGCATTTGCAAGTACATCTGCCTGAATTACTGTTGAACTTGGGTTGCTGATTTCTACTGCTTTCGGAAATTCCTCCCCATTGGCATAGGCCAAAGCATATTTTCCGTGATTGGAACTAATTTCTATGGTGTTATTATCTTCCACAACAAAAGTAAGTGGTTGTTCCGGAAACGTTTTAAGGATATCCAAAAGTAATCTGGCTGGAACGGCAATACTTCCTTTACTGTCACAATCTACGGCTAGGACACCTGAAATGGTAGTTTCTAAATCGGATGCAGAAATGCGTAAGGAGTTTTCACTTAATTCAAACAAAAAGTTATCGAGAATCTGAAGGGTATTGTTTGTGTTTATAATTCCGCCTAAAACCTGCAGTTGTTTTAGTAAAGTAGAACTGGATACTATAAATTTCATCGTTAAGGTTTAATTTTAT
>JBGTDF010000178.1:0-7830 GCA_041748455.1 Planktosalinus sp. | reverse complement strand
AACGGATGTCTATGAAAACTCACGTTATTTTTCTCACCACGTTTTAGCAAGCCCAGTTCTTCAGCAACATTTTTAAAAGAATCTAAGTCTGTTTGAAATATTCCAAATTTTTTATCACAAATATGAGTTGTAGGCTTTTTGGGCAAGGATTCTTTGGGGTATTTCATGAATGCGCCTAAGGTTGCATAAGACAAGCGCAAGCCTCCTTCTACACCGTTTCTGCTATGGGTCAAAATCTTAAAACCATTTGCATTTCCTTCAAAATCTATTAAATCCTGGTATTCTTTTTCGGTAAGTACATCTTTAAATCGCTTGCCATTTCCGTTAATAAAATAATTCCCGATAGCTTTTTCACCGGAATGCCCAAAAGGAGGATTTCCTATATCATGTGCCAGACAGGCCGCTGCCACGATTGCCCCAAAATCATTAAATTGATAGCCATATACTTCCTGTAATTGCGGATGTTTTTCCAAAATAGCCTTGCCCACCTGTCTGCCCAAAGAACGTCCTACTACCGAAACTTCTAAACTATGTGTTAAGCGGGTATGCACAAAATCTGTTTTGGAAAGGGGGATTACCTGGGTTTTGTCCTGCAGGCTTCTAAAGGCAGAGGAGAAGATAATGCGGTCATAATCTACCTCAAAACCAAGCCTGGTTTCTTCTTGTTCCTTGCGTAATCTTTTTGTGGTATCGCCTTGTTTTTTAAGGGATAACAGTTGTTCCCATTGCATCATAAGCTTTGATATATAAGATTGGCAATATACTACTTTGCAGGTAAATAAATTCTATAAACAGGCTCTTAATCTGCTTAACATAAAGGTAACTTTTCCATGATAAAGTATTAATACCTACATAACATCCACTTTACATAGTAGGGGTTTATTTGCAATAGAAAATCAACTAACAAAAATGAACAAATTTTTAATTATAATTTCACTTTTCATCGCATCTCAATGCTTAGCCCAACAGAAGGGTTCTATTTCAGGACTAATAACAGACAAAGAGTTTAATAATGAGCCTTTGCCGTTTGCAACTATAGCAATAAAAGGAACTAATACTGGTACTACATCAGATTTAGATGGTTTATTTTCTTTTGAAAATCTTCAAGTTGGCAACTATGATCTAGTCATAAGTTTTGTAGGGTATGAAAGTATAGAGCTGAACAATGTGGAGGTTGTTTCAAATAGAGTTACTAATATAAATATTCCTCTTAGTACTAGTTCTGCAACTCTTGATGAAGTAGTCATAAGAACAACTACACGGAAAGCTTCTGAAGTTGCTTTAATGCTTGACCGAAAAAATGCTGTTGAATTAAAGCAAAGTATTGGAGCTGAAGAAATGTCTAGAAAAGGTTTAAGTGATGCTTCTGCTGCAATTGCCAACACTGTGGGAATATCCAGACAAGGTGGTCAAAATATTTTTGTAAGAGGTCTTGGAGATCGTTACAACTCCACTACAATGAATAATTTGCCAGTGGTTTCTAATGATCCTGAAAAGAAAAACATGGATTTAGCCATTTTCAGTTCAGATATTATTGAGTTTGTGGGCATTGAAAAAGTGTATAATGCTTCTGTTTTTGGCGACTTTGCCGGTGGAAACATCAACATTAATACAAAAAACTACAGTGGCACCGGCTTTTTTACTGCTGAAGTTTCAAATGGCTTTAATACTAATGCTATTTCAAAAAACCCATTTTTCCTCCAAGATGGACCTGATAAACTAGGGTTAAATATAACCCAACAACCAAAAACCCTTTCAGACTTTTCATTTGAAAATAGTTTAAATCTTAATACGGTACAAAACCCCATAGATTTAGGTTTTTTAATTTCCGGAGGAAAATCATTCTCCATAGGAAATGAAGGCAGATTGAATTTATTTGCTACAATTTTTCACAAAAATAATTATGAATTTAAAGATGAAGGATTTTTAACTGATGCTGATGCCGACGGAATCTTTAGAAGAAATCAGTTCACCTTTGATTCTTACGGATACACAACAAACAGTAGTGGAATGCTCAATTTGGTGTATTCCATCAATCCCAACAATCGCATTTCATATAATTTTTTAACTATTAATACAAGCAATCAATATGTGGATGAATTTCGTGGTACTATTGTGGACATTGCAGATTTTGACAATGGTCTTTTAAGGAGATCCACTTTTATCAAAAACACTTTATTTATCAATCAACTTTTAGGAAATCATAAGCTTGGCCAAAACTACATTTTAAATTGGGGCTTATCACACAATATTGTTAACGGCGACATGCCAGATCGCATTCAAAATACATTCAGAGGAATTAATAACTCTGATTTTGTCTTTGGTCAAAACCAAATTTCTGACAACCACAGATACTTCCAAAGTCTTGTTGAAACCGAATATTCAGGAAATGTGTCTATAAGTTATTTAATTGGAGTTAATGAAGAATTTAAAAACAATGGCATACTAACTTTGGGTTATAGTGGAAAGCTAAAAGAAAGGGATTTTGAAGCAACCCAATTTAACTTTAGAATTCTTCCTGCCGGTCAAAAAGAAATTGTTAATCCCTATAATTTAGATGCATTTCTTAATCAACAGAATTTTAAAAACGGCTTGTTTGATATCGCCACATTTAGGGGCAATCAATTTGTTCCAAATGCCTTAGACCCTCAAATCTATGGTGGAGAGCAAATTGTTCACGGAGTCTATGCCAATTTAGAGTACAAACTATCAGATAAACTTACAGGACTTTTAGGAATCAGGGGAGAATATGTCAATCAAGAAGTGAGCTGGAAAACCCAACTTGATGATAATGGGGGTGACAATGTTTTTGATGAGACTAATGTATTACCAAGTTTAATATTAAGGTATGCCATAAATGAAAAACAAAACTTGAGATTTGGCGCCAGTAAAACATACACACTTCCTCAATTTAAAGAAAGAGCTCTTTTTATCTATGAAGATGTTGCTGATGTTAAAATAGGAAATCCAGATTTGTATCCATCAACAGATTACAATGTGGACATTAAATGGGAATTATTTCCTGCAGATGATGAAATTATTTCTGCAACAGCCTTTGGAAAATATATAGAAAACCCTATGAATGAGGTAACAATTGCCTCTGCCTCAAATGATATATCAGTTCTCAATTCAGGTGACTTTGGATATGTAGGGGGTATTGAAATAGAGGCAAGAAAAGTAATTTTTGACAACAAAAGTGAGAATAATAAGAAAATTACAGCAGGGTTTAACACTGCATATATGGTTACCTACCAGGAATTGGATGCTGAAAAGGTAAGAAATGAAACAAGATACAATGTGGAGTTTACAAATGACGAAGATTCCTTTACTGGAGCCTCAGACCTTTTGATCAATGGAGATTTGACATATTTGACGTCTTGGAAAGAAAAACATTCTATTTCTATGACAGGTTCTTATAGTTATTTTTCAGATAGAATTTATTCTCTAGGAACTAATGGTCGTGGAAACATTTTTGAAAAACCTTACTCAAGCCTAAACTTTATTTTAAACGCAAAATTGAACAGAGTTCAGTTTGGCTTTAAAGCTTCAAACTTATTAAACCCCGAAATCATTAGAGCTCAGGATTCTCGTGCTGGCGTCGTCGATATTCTTTCTTTTAAAAGTGGTGTGGGACTTGGCTTTAGTTTTGGCTATACCTTTTAATACAAAAATTTAATGACAATTTTAACTTAATCTTTAATTTTAAACTTTAAACAATGAAAAAATCAATTTTAAAAATGTCGGCAATGTTTTTCATAGCCGCTTTAACATTAAACAGTTGCTCATCAGACGATGACAACACTAATGATGATGAACCAATCGGGTTTCAATTTAATCCAGCTGATTTTAAGGGAGACATCCCTGCTGGTGAGGATGTAACTTTAGATGCTTCACAGGTATACAAACTTACTGGAAGGGTATTGGTCTCAGATGGAAGTAAACTTAGAATTCCTGCCGGAACCAGAATCGAAGGTATTGGTGGAACTTCAGCTTTTATCGCTGTTGCACAAGGTGGCCAAATCTTCGTAAATGGTACTGCTGCAGCACCTGTTGTTATGACATCAGGTTTATCAGACCCTCAACCGGGTGACTGGGGTGGTGTAGTTATATGTGGAAAAGCACCCACAAACAGAGGAGCAACTGCCCAGGCCGAAGTTTCTGACTTGACTTACGGAGGGACAATATCAAACGACAACTCAGGTGAAATCAGATACTTACGAATTGAATATTCGGGTGCTGCTTTCAATAGCGAAAAAGAATTTAATGGTTTATCACTATTTGGTGTTGGATCTGGAACTGTAATCAGCCACGTTCAAATACACGCAGGAGCTGATGATGGTATTGAATTTTATGGTGGCTCTGTAAGTGCTTCTAATCTTGTTATAACAGCAAACGAGGATGACCAATTTGACTGGGTTGAAGGCTGGAATGGTCAGAACAACACTAACTGGTATGGAAAACTTGGACTTGGAAGAGGAAACAGAGGTGTCGAAGCTGACAATTTAAGCTCAAACAATACTGCAACTCCAATTTCAGACCCCAAAATTACAAACCTAACATTAATTGGTTTGGGAGATCAAGGTAATGAGCCACAAGGGATCCTTGTGAGAGTGGGAACAAGAGGTAAGATTGACAATATTGTTTTAGACAATTGGGCTGTTGGTATTGATGTAAGAGATGATGCTACCCTAGCCGGTATTCCTAATGATTTATTGTTTACCAATGTTAGGTTCTCTAATGTAATTGACAACGTAAAAGGTAGAAATAGCAACGGTGATCCTGTGGATGTCTCAAATGTTTACACAGAAAACAATAACGCAACTGGAGCAGGAAATGGAACAGGAGTTCCAACTTGGGCTCAAGGCTGGACTATAGGATTGTAATTTTAGACCTTTTATAAAGTAAAAGGCTTCCAATTTCTTGGAAGCCTTTTTTAATATTGTTTAACTACATTATTCAAAGTTACTCACCACCTGAGTTTCACTTTCCTTCCAGGTAGTAACTTTAGCAATACTATTGTTGTCATAGTTTACTTCATGAAGTACATCCCCTTGATAAAAATACCAGGTGCCCACTTTTTCACCTTTGTTATAGTTTGCAACGGCAGTCTTTTTTCCGTTCGTATCATAACTTGTCCAAAGGCCTTGTAATTTCCCATCCAGGGTATAAAACCCTTCTTGCGCTAAAACATCATTATCGTGATATATAGCAGCTTCAATTAAATTTCCTTTTTTAACCAATTCTTTTTTAATTGCTTCCTGAGCAAAAAGTAAAGTGGTTGTAAAAACAAATACGAGTAAAAAAACTATCTTTTTCATAGGAAGTAGGATTTAATTAATATTATGTAAACAAATATAACAAAAATTTTACAATTAAGTGATATTTACATAACATTAAATTTACATTAAACTTATAATTATCGTATAATCAATATTTTAATTATTAAATATTATTATTTTAAGGTTAAAATCTCTAAATTTCCTATTGAATTTATTGACTTTACTGCAAAATTGGAGCAACAAAATCATATAAAACAGATAACATTAAAGTAACATTAGAAAGGAAAAATTATTTCAATTTTGTGGTCTAAAATCCGTCCGGTAAATGAACGATATGTATTTGATTATGCTAATTGCCTTAGGGGTATTAGCAATTGCAGATTTAGTAGTAGGAGTAGCTAATGATGCAGTAAATTTCCTGAATTCTGCCATAGGTTCTAAAGCAGTTCCTTTCAAAGCAATAATGATTGTTGCCAGTCTGGGTATTTTTATAGGCGCTATCGCATCCAGCGGTATGATGGAAATTGCCCGTAGCGGTATTTTTGTACCCAGTGAATTTTATTTTAATGAAATCATGCTAATATGTATGGCAGTAATGATTGCCGACGTATTATTACTAGACTTTTTTAATACCCTGGGTTTACCTACTTCAACAACGGTATCCATCGTGTTTGAACTTTTAGGTGCTGCGGTTTGTATAGGTCTTCTAAAAATATATTATAGTGGTGACGAGTTTTCCACTTTGGGTAATTATATAAATAGTGCAAAAGCGCTGGAGATCATTATTGGTATCCTCATGTCTGTGGCCATTGCATTTACAGTGGGTGCTTTGGTTCAATTTTTTACACGCTATTTAGTTACATTTAATTTTGAGAAAAAACCAAAAATTGTCCCGGCACTTTTTGGAGGTGTGGGTATTACGGCTATTTTTTACTTTATCATTATTAAGGGATTGAAAGGTTCGGTTATAATGCCGGATGCCTTTTCAGATTGGGTATCAGATAACTTTTATCTCTTTATACTATTAAGCTTTGGTTTTTGGACGTTGATTTCTTATTTAATGCAACTGCTCATAAAGGTCAATGTGTATAAACTTATTATTATCTTAGGAACTTTTGCTTTGGCAATGGCTTTTGCCGGGAATGATCTTGTAAATTTTGTTGGGGTTCCAATTGCTGCCATACAGGGTTATCAGGTTTGGTCTGTATCCGGTGTTGCTGCTGATGCATTCGGAATGGGCTTTCTTACCAATCAGGTTTCCACACCCATATATTTATTACTAATTGCAGGATTGGTCATGGTACTTACCCTTTGGTTTTCTGAAAAAGCTAAAAGGGTTATCAAAACAGAAGTGGATTTATCCCGCCAGGATGAAGGAAAAGAACGATTTCAGCCCAATATGTTATCCCAACAATTAGTGAGGTTTTTTATAATGGCTAACAAAGGGTTTGTTTATATACTTCCTAAAAGTGTCACAAATTCCATTCAAAAAAGATTTCGAAGTCCTGAGGCTCTGACCATAGATAAAAAAATCGATGCCCCGGCTTTTGACATGATACGCGCTGCGGTAAACTTAATGGTTGCAAGTATTTTAATTTCCTTTGCAACTTCTATGAAATTACCACTTTCCACAACCTATGTTACTTTTATGGTAGCGATGGGAACATCTCTTGCAGATAGGGCCTGGGGAAGTGACAGTGCTGTTTATCGTCTGGCAGGTGTTCTAAATGTAATAGGTGGCTGGTTCATGACTGCTATTATAGCATTTTTAGCTGCCGCAACCCTTGCATTTGTTTTTTATGTGTTTGGCGAAATAACGATTGTCATTTTTGTTACCCTTGCAGTAATCCTGCTTATAAGAAATTATATAAAGGGAAGAAAAATAGCTGCAGAATTCAAAGAAGATGAGTTGTTTAAAAAAGCAGAAAGCACTTCTATAAAAGGAGTAATTGAAGAAAGTTCGGGTAATGTTTCTACGATTATGAAACGTGCCGGAAAAGTGTATACTTCTTCTTTAGAAGGTCTGGCAAAACAAAATATCAAAACTTTAAAAAGTTCCAGAAAATACAGCACTAAATTGAATGATGATGTAGAGGAACTAAAAGACCATATTTTCTATTACATTAAAAATCTAAAAGGTCATGATGTAGGAGCAAGTCGTTTTTATTTATTGGTTCAGGATAAGTTTCAGGATATCGCACAGTCTCTTGAACTAATTTCTAAATCAAGCTTAAAACACGTTAAGAATAATCACAAGGGATTAAAGTTTAACCAGATCAAGGATTTAAAAGAAATTGAAAGTAAGTTATTGGATTTATTCAGCAGGACCAAGAAAGAATTTGACAACCATACGCTTGAGAATATAGGTTTTATTTTAACGGAAAAGCAAGAACTTTTTGAATATGTATCCTCACAGATAGAAAAACAGATTGAGCGAACCAAGGATCCGGATTCCAGCTCTAAGAACTCAACTTTATATTTTACAATTCTGTTAGAGACCAAAGACCTTATTACTTCCACATTTGAAGTATTGGATCTTTATTACACAGAG
>JBGTDF010000177.1:0-4014 GCA_041748455.1 Planktosalinus sp. | reverse complement strand
AACCCCTCCATGCTGGTAACTATTCCTAAAATAGCTCACGTAATAGTTGTAGTTGTTGGGGTAAGCAAAAAACATATCCCCTTTTGCAAATATGAATGAACTACTCATATTAATACTTGGCAAATGAATGGTTTTAGGGTCTTTTGCTGCTAAAACATCTTTTTCTTCATAGGTTAAACTCTTACCGGTTTTATAACGTAAGTTTAAACTTGTATTTTTATCACCGATAACCTTGGAAGGGTTTTTAACATTAATAGTCCCGTGATCTGTAGTAAGGATAAGTTTGAAACCCATTTGTGCAGCTTGCTGGATGATTTCCAGCAATGGGGAATTTTTAAACCAGCTCTGCGTTAAAGACCGATACGATTTATCATTGGAAGCTAATTCCTTTATTACTTCCATTTCGGTTTTAGCATGGGAAATCATATCCACAAAATTATAAACCAAAACGGTTAAGTCTTTGTCCTTTTGTGCCCTGAAGTTTTCAGATAATTGTTTTCCTTTTTTTAAGCTCGTTATTTTAAAGTAATCATAATCGATGTTCATCCCCAAACGCTTCAACTGTGCATCCAAAAATTCTTTTTCTTTGAGGTTTTTTCCGCCCTCATCGGTATCATTAAGCCACAAATCCGGATGCAATTTTTCCATATCACTTGGCATTAATCCTGAGAAAATTGCATTTCTGGCATATTGGGTTGCTGTGGGAAGTATACTAAAGAATGCCAATTCTTTGGTTTTTTTATATACGTTATTGATTATTGGTTCAAATGATTTCCATTGATCAAATCTCAAATTATCAACAACTACCAGAAGTGTGGGCTGTTGTTTGCTTATTTCCGGGGCAATTTTTTCCCGGAAGAGTGTATGGGACATAACTGGCGCATCGCCATCTTTTTGAAACCAGGTTGGATAATTTTTATCAATGAATTTACAAAACTGGTTGTTTGCTTCCGATTTTTGAGATTCTAGAATTTCAAACATCCCGGAGTCTTCAATATCCTCCAGGCGCATTTCCCAATACATTAATTTTTGATATAATTCCACCCATTCTTCATAACTGTTCACCATAGAAAGATCCATTGCAATTTTTCTAAATTCTTGCTGGTAATTAGATGTAGTCTTTTCAGAAACCAGCCTAGAGTGATCTAGGTTTTTCTTTAAACTCAATAAAATCTGATTGGGATTTACAGGTTTTATGAGGTAATCTGCGATTTTAGAACCAATAGCTTCTTCCATTATATATTCTTCCTCACTTTTTGTGATCATTACTACAGGAAGGTTAGACTGTCGTTCTTTAATTTCGTGAAGGGTTTCAATGCCTGTGAGACCGGGCATATTTTCGTCCAAAAAAACAATGTCAAAATTCTCTTTCTCAATTTCTTCTAAAGCTTCTGAGCCGCTTTGGGATTTGGTTATTTCATAATTTTTTGCCTCTAAAAAAAGAATATGGGGTTTTAATAAATCAATCTCGTCATCTACCCAAAGTATTTTTATTTTGTTCATAGTTTTTTTGAATTTAGCATTCGTTATCTGTTACTGGTAATTGGTATTTGTTATTCACTATATTTGTCTGTATTTTTAATGTATTACAAAATAAAGACAAGGCCTTGAGTTCTCCTAAAAAGCTTAATATCCTAAACGACCCAATTTACGGATTTATTACGATTCCCCACAGTATAGTTTTTGAATTAATGGAGCACCCATACTTTCAAAGATTACGAAGAATTTCCCAAATGGGACTTTCTTATTTAGTGTATCCGGGAGCAAATCATACCCGATTTCATCACGCTTTAGGCGCCACCTTTTTAATGCAAAAAGCAGTCCAACTTTTGCGTTTTAAGGACGTTGCTATAAGTCCAGAAGAAGAAGAGGCTCTCTACATTGCAATTTTATTACACGATATAGGGCATGGACCATTCTCTCATGCTATGGAAAAAAGCATTATAAATGGCGTTTCCCATGAGGAAATTTCGTTGCTTTTTATGGAAAGTTTAAACCGAAAGTTTAACGGGAAATTAACGATTGCCATAACTATATTCAAAGGTAATTATGACAGAAAGTTCTTATGTCAGTTAATTTCGGGGCAACTGGACATGGACAGATTGGATTATTTAAAAAGGGACAGTTTTTACGCCGGCACCCCAGAAGGTAATATCAATGCAGAAAGACTCATTACAATGCTAAATGTTGTGGATGATTCTTTAGTTGTGGAAGAAAAGGGAATTTATTCCGTAGAAAAATTTATAATTGCCAGACGCTTCATGTATTGGCAGGTCTATTTACATAAAACCAGCATTGTTGCAGAACAATTACTTGTTCAAATTCTAAAGAGGGCAAAATATTTGACTAATAAAGGCGAACATCTACCCTGTAATAAACCCTTACAGTTCTTTCTTGTCAATTCTGTTACAAAAGAATCCCTGAACGAGGACATATTGGAAACATTTGCACAATTAGACGACTATGATATAATTAGCGCAATTAAATCATGGAAAGATAGTGAGGATTTTGTTTTAGCTAATCTATGCGATATGCTGCTAAACAGGAAACTTTTAAAAATTAAAATAAAAGACACCTCTTTTTTAGAAGAAATAATACAAAAGAAAAAAGATAAATTAATTAAAAAATATGCAATAACAGAAGAAGAGGCAAATTATTTTGTGTTCACCGGAATTATATCCAATCAGGCATACAGTGATACTAAACAAAAAATTAATCTGTTAACTGGAAAAGGAAAAGTGATCAATATCTCAGAAGCAAGTGAGCAATTAAATAGTATTGCACTTACAAAATGGGTTACTAAATTTTATCTCTGCTATCCAAAGACTAAAGATTAACCCTTTTTTCCTATTTTTGCTACGATAATTTTGCGCTTTCCATAAATCTGAAAAGCACCATAAAATCTTCTTGTCCTTGTTTTATCAAGTACAATAGTACCTAAATGTAAAAGTAAATGAAATTTACAGCAACGCAAATTGCAGCAATATTGGAAGGACAAGTGGATGGAGATCCGCAAATTGAAGTTTCTAAGTTAGCTAAAATAGAAGAGGGCGAGGAAGGCTCCTTGACTTTCCTGGCAAATCCAAAGTACACAAACTATATATATACCACAAAAGCATCCATTACAATTGTAGATAAAAATTTTGCCCCGGAAGAAAAAATAACCACTACTTTAATCCGGGTAGAAAATGCTTATAAATCTTTTTCCAAACTTTTGGAGTATTACAATATGGTCAAACTAAATAAATCGGGGATAGAGGAACCTGTTTATAAGTCAGAAAGTGCTGTTTTTGGAGAAAATATATATTTAGGGGCTTTTAGTTACCTTGGCAATAATGTCAGCATAGGCAACGATGTTAAAATTTTCCCTGGGGTTTATATAGGTGACAATGTAAAAATAGGAAACAACGTTATAATTTTTGCCGGTGCAAAGATTTATTCTGAAACTATAATAGGGAATAATTGTGTTATTCACAGCAGTGTGGTTATAGGTGCTGATGGTTTTGGATTTACACCAAATGAAAATGGGGAATATAATAAAGTGCCTCAAACCGGAAACGTTATAATTGAAGATTATGTAGATATAGGTGCTGCGACAACTATAGATAGGGCAACCTTGGGATCCACTATCATAAGAAAAGGAGTAAAACTGGATAACCAAATTCAAATTGCCCATAATGTGGAAATAGGAGAGAATACTGTAATTGCTGCACAGTCCGGTATTGCAGGCTCAACTAAAATTGGTAAAAATTGTATGATTGGTGGCCAAGTGGGAATTGCCGGCCATTTAAATATTGGCAATGGCGTACGAATTCAGGCACAAAGTGGGATAGGAAGGAATGTTAAGGATATGGAAACTTTACAAGGCTCCCCGGCTCTAAACTACGGGTATTACAATAAGATTTATGTGAATTTTAAAAATTTACCAAAAATTATATATTCAATAAACAACCTTTAAAAAAAAATAAAAAATGAGTGAATGTTTTAACAAACAAAGAACCCTAAGTAAGGCGA
>JBGTDF010000176.1:0-14501 GCA_041748455.1 Planktosalinus sp. | reverse complement strand
AAACGACTCCCTGCCAAGTATGGTTACCACCTGGGAAGAGTATCAGAATTTTAACGGAATAAAAATAGCTACAAAGCATCAAAATCCGGAAGGAACTTTTATCCTTTATTTTACAAATATTGAAGTAACAAAAGAATAATGATTACAACCCAATACCTCAACACATTAGCATACGCTAGAGAACAAGACCAAGAAGATAACTTGCATCGCTTTCGCGAAAAATTCCATATACCAAAAAATGCTTCAGGAAATGAACTTGTTTATCTGTGCGGAAATTCGCTGGGCTTACAACCAAAAAGTACCCAAAAATATATTCAGGAAGAATTAAATGATTGGGCAAACTTAGGCGTGGAAGGGCATACCGAAGCTAAACATCCCTGGATGCCCTATCATGAGTTTTTGACCCAAAGCATGGCAAAGATTGTAGGCGCAAAACCTTCTGAGGTGGTTATAATGAACACTCTCACCACCAACCTGCATTTGTTGATGGTTTCTTTTTATAGGCCAACCAAAACCAAATACAAAATTGTGATAGAAAGCGACGCTTTTCCATCAGATAAATACGCCATGGAATCGCAACTTAAATTTCACGGTTTCGACCCTAAAGATGGACTAGTTCTATGGAAACCGCGTGGTGGTGAAGAATTATGCCGTTTAGAGGACCTGGAAAACATATTAAAAGAAAAAGGTGATGAAATCGCATTGCTCCTCATTGGCACTACAAATTATTACACCGGACAATCTTTTCCGATAAAAAAAATAACCCAACTTGGCCACAAATACCACTGTATCGTAGGTTTTGACTTAGCTCACGGGGTAGGAAATATCCAACCCGACTTACACAACAGCGGTGCCGATTTTGCCGCCTGGTGCACCTACAAGTATATGAATAGCGGCCCGGGAAGCCTTGGGGGTTTGTTCGTTCATGAAAAACATGACAACGACCCAAAGTTGAAGCGATTTGCAGGTTGGTGGGGACACAATAAGAAAACGAGATTTAATATGCGTCAGGAGTTTGATGCCATTACCGGTGCAGAAGGCTGGCAATTAAGTAATCCCCCCATTCTTTCCATGGCTGCTATTAGAGCATCGCTAGATATTTTTGAAGAAGCAGGATTTGAAAATTTGATTGAAAAATCAAAAAAACTCACCGGTTATTTGGAGATTTTACTGCACAATCTTAAAGATAAAAGAATTAAAATAATCACCCCGGCAAATCCCGAAGAACGGGGATGCCAACTATCCATAGCAGTAGAAAATGCTAACAAAAGGTTACATACAAAACTTACTAGCGCAGGAGTAATAAGTGATTGGCGCGAACCCGATGTTATTCGTGTAGCCCCTGCCCCACTTTACAATTCTTTTGAGGATGTGTTTGTAATGGTGGAAAGATTAAAAGATTGCCTGAAATAGAAAAAAGAAAAGAGAGAAAAGAATATAGAAAATAATCTACTGCTCTTTATTTTATATTTACGTTTTACATAAAAGAATGACTGAAAAAGAAAACATACTCATTATAGGTGCCGGTCTTTGCGGGTCTTTACTCGCTCTCCGAATGGCACAACGCGGCTATCAGGTGCAGCTTATTGAAAAAAGACCTGACTTGCGCAAAGTGGATATAGGTGCCGGGAGGTCCATCAACTTAGCGTTTTCTGACCGCGGAATGAAAGGTATGAAACTGGTGGGTCTTGGGGAGAAAGTTCAAAAGCTTTGTATTCCCATGCTCGGCAGAATGATACACGACAAAGAAGGAAACACCTTTTTAAGCGCTTACAGCGGAAGGGAAAATGAGTATATAAATTCCATATCTCGAACTGACCTCAACGCCTTGCTTTTGGATGAAGCAGAAAAAATGCCCAATGTCTCCATTATTTTTAACCATAGCTGTTTGGATGTGGATTTGGAAAATGCCCAAGCAACCTTTTTTGATGAAGAAAACAATAAGCAAGTCTCATTTCAAGGAGATATTGTTATTGGTGCAGACGGAGCAGGTTCGGTACTTAGAAAAAGCATGTTTTTACACAGAAAATTCCTCTTCAGTTTTTCACAGAATTTCCTGACGCACGGCTACAAAGAACTTTCTTTTCCGCCGGCAAAAAATGGCGGGTTTGCAACGGAGAAAGGTGCACTGCACATTTGGCCACGAGGCGAGAATATGGTGATTGCGCTTCCCAATCTGAATGGAAGTTTCACTGTAACTTTATTTTTGTCGTTTAGTGAAGGAGAATATAATTTTGACAACTTAACCACCCCTGAACGCGTGAGGGAATATTTTGAAAAAGAATATCCGGATGCCCTTGCATTGATGCCCGACCTGGAAACTGAATATTTTCAAAATCCGGTTGGAGCTCTCGGTACTGTAAAATGCTATCCATGGAGCAGTTATGGAAAAACCTTATTGATAGGTGATGCGGCTCACGCCATCGTTCCGTTTTATGGACAGGGAATGAATGCTTCCTTTGAAGATGTAGTGATATTTGATGAAATATTGAACCAATATGAAGGAGACTGGCAAAAAGTATTTACAGAATATGAAAAAGTGCGTAAAAAAGACACTGATGCCATCGCAGATTTGGCGGTAGACAACTTTCACGAAATGAAAGAACATACCGCAAGTGCCCTATTTCAGGAAAAACGTAAACTGGAAACCACTTTTGAAAAGGAATTTCCTTTAGAGTATTATTCCAAATATTCTTTGGTGACTTTCCGGGAAGATTTGCCATATTCCGAAGCGATGAGAAGGGGCCGAGCACAAGACAAAGCAATCATCAACCTTATTGCCGATGGTAAAATAAATACAGTACATTCCAAGAGGGAAATTCTGGATCTCGTAAAAAGGGAAACCGAAGAAAATTTACACGATGATGCCGTTGCAAAACACTTAATGTAAACACAGCTTCATTCGGGTTTTAAACCGGAAAAAGTTAGAATTAAAATTTTATGAATAATCAGGAAATAGCAAAAATACTGGACGAGGCAGCAAGCAATGCTAAAGCAGTGCCGCAAATGGCCGCGCCTAATAATATGACCCTAACAGATGCTTATACAATTCAAAGGCATTCCATCGCTTTAAGAGAGCAACGGGGAGAACAAATTACGGGTTATAAAATGGGGTTTACCAGTAAGGCCAAAATGGAACAAATGGGTGTTCATGATCTCATTTGGGGAATTCTAACCGATGAAATGGCTATTGAAGAAAATGAAACCGTCGATCTAAAACGATGGATTCACCCGCGTGCAGAACCTGAGATTGCTTTTCGCGTAAGAAAAGACATAAACAAGCAAATTTCGCTGGAGGAACTCCCAAATTATCTGGATGCTATGGCACCTGCACTTGAAATTATCGATTCCCGCTATGAAAATTTTAAATTTTCTCTGGAAGATGTGGTGGCAGACAATTGTTCTTCTACAGGATATGTTATTGGAAAATGGCAAAATCTGAATAAGGAAATAACTGATTTAAAAATGGATCTTTTAATACATGGAGAAGTGGTAGAAAGTGCTTCTTCTGCAGCAATACTGGAAAATCCATTACAATCTGTAGTAGAATTAAGTAGACTTGCATCGGAAGCGGGCTTAATAGTAAAAAAAGGCCATGTCATATTAGCCGGTGCTGCTACTGCTGCCATGTTTTTGGAAAGAAATCAGGAGGTAGCGGTGCGAATAGAAAAATTAGGGAAAGTAAGTTTTAGGACGGAATAGATTAGACATGAGATTTGAGATATGAGAAATTTTAATTAAAAGATACCCGCCTTCGCGGATAATGGATATGAAAGGAAAACTAATAAAAGGAAAAGCAACGCCGAGAGGGGCTTATCCACACGTAAAACGAGTAGGTGATTTTATTTTTGTTTCAGGTACAAGTTCGAGAAAAGCAGACAATACTTTTGCCGGGGTGGAACAAGTGGACGAAATGGGAAGTATGCGCCTGGATATTGAAGAACAAACCCGTGCCGTGATTGAAAATATACGCGACTTTCTAGCAGAGGAAGGCGCAGGTCTGGAAGATGTGGTTGATGTAACCAGCTTTTTGGTGAACATGAACGACTTTGCAGGATATAATAAAGCCTACGCAGAATATTTCACTACTGACGGCCCCACACGCACCACGGTTGCCGTACATCAATTGCCGCACCCGCATTTGCTGGTTGAGATAAAAGTTATGGCTTATAAACCGACGTAGTTACGGGTTCAAAATTTAATGTTCAAGGTTATGAATGAGATAAAGAATTATGTAAATGGCAAGATACAGCCTCCGGTTTCCGCGGAATGGATAGACAACTATGACCCGTCCTGTGGTGAGGTGTATGGACAAATCCCTAACTCTTCTAAAGAAGATGTGGAACAAGCTGTGCAAGCCGCTGCAAAAGCTTTTCCTGGATGGTCAAACACTCCTGTTGAAGAACGTAGCAGAATTCTTTTAAAAATAGCCGATCTGATTGACGAAAAATTGCAATTTCTTGCCGAAGCAGAGTCCAAAGACAATGGAAAACCAGTTTCCTTAGCACTGGCAGTGGATATTCCCCGGGCATCCAGTAATTTTCGGTTTTTCGGCAATGCCATTACCCAGTTTGCAAGTGAAGCACATGAAACCGTGGGCCATAATGCCATAAATTTTACCCTGAGAAAACCTTTAGGGGTTGTAGGATGTATTTCCCCCTGGAACCTTCCGCTTTATTTGTTTAGTTGGAAAATCGCTCCTGCCCTTGCTGCAGGAAATTGCGTGGTTGCAAAACCCAGTGAAGTAACACCTATGACTGCTTATTTGCTAAGTGAAATTTGTATGGAAGCGGGTCTTCCGGCGGGTGTATTGAATATCGTACACGGTTTAGGGAATACCACCGGTCAGGCTATTGTGAAGCACCCAAAGATCAAAGCCATTTCCTTTACTGGAGGTACGGCAACAGGCGAACACATTGCCCGAACAGCCGCACCAATGTTTAAAAAATTATCCCTCGAACTGGGCGGAAAAAACCCAAACATCATTTTTGCCGATTGTGATTATGAAAAAATGTTGAGCATAACAGTGCGTTCCTCCTTTGCAAATCAAGGCCAAATCTGTTTATGTGGCTCACGAATTTTTGTGGAAGAAAGCCTGTATGAAAAATTTAAATCCGATTTTGTCGCACGTGTTAAAGGCTTAAAAGTGGGTCATCCTTCTGAAAAGGAGAGTAATCTTGGTGCCTTGGTTTCAAAAGAACACCTGGAAAAAGTATATTCGTATATCGAAGATGCCCCTAATCAAAATGCTGCAATACTCTGTGGTGGTAAAAAAATAACCGTAGAGGGCTATGAAAACGGTTATTATTTGGAACCTACCGTTATAGAGGTCAAAACAAACCAATGTAAACTTAACCAGGAAGAAATCTTTGGACCAGTAGTTACCATTATGCCATTTAAAACCGAGGAAGAAGCTATGGCTTTGGCAAATGACGTGCGCTATGGTTTATCTGCGACCCTTTGGACGAACAACCTTAACCGCACAATGCGCTTTAGCAATGAGCTTCAGGTGGGGATTGTTTGGGTAAATACCTGGTTGTTGCGTGATTTGCGCACTCCTTTTGGTGGCATGAAAGATAGTGGTGTAGGAAGGGAAGGTGGCCAGGAAGCTTTGCGTTTTTTTACAGAGCCTAAGAATGTGTGTATTCAGTATGGCTAATGGTTATTCGTAAAAATAAGAAGTGAAACTAAGTTTTTGCGTATATATTTTTTATATTTGTACGTATAAAAAGATTGTCATGGACTCTAAATTAACACTCAAACTAAACCAAGAAGTAATTGAAAAAGCTAAACGCTATGCTTCCGATAAAAAAATAAGTTTATCCAGACTTATAGAAGCGTATCTCAATTCTATAACATCAGGGAACAAGTTAAATGATTTTGAAATTTCACCATTTATCAAAAGTATGGCAACCGGTAAAAACTTTCCGGCAGATATAGATTATAAAAAGGAGTATGGTGAATATTTAATGCAAAAACATAAATGAAAAAAAGGATATTCATAGATACCAATATAATGCTTGATTTATTGGGGGAAAGAGCTCCGTTTTACATTCCCATAGCAAAATTAGCAACCTTGGCGGAAAAAAAGAAAATTACTATGGTTGTATCACCCATCTCTTTTGCAACAAGTAATTATATAATTTCAAAATATGAAAGCCCAAAAATAGCATTGGAAAAATTGCGTAAATTTAAAATTATTTGTGAAATCTGTGAAATCAATGAAGATACTGTTGAAAAAGCCCTTAATTCAAATTTTATTGATTTTGAAGATTCGCTCCAGTATTATAATGCAATAGATTCTGATTGTGAAATACTGATTAGCAGAAATGAAAAAGATTTCAATAAGTCTTTAATACCTGTTATGAATGCTGAAGATTTTTTAAAAAGTTTACAATTAACCAAAGAGTAAAGACCCTGTTTTAATGGAAAATAAAAAAAAATTAAGAATAAACGGCCATTCACACCTGCTCCCCTATCCTGAGGAAATTCCTCAGTTTATGAAAGACAAAGGCATCTTTTGGGTAGATAAAGACCGGAAATTCATGCTTCAGAAAAACTGGAGCCGCCCGGTAACAGATTCCAGTTTCTTTCTGGATGAAAAACTGGAATGGATGTCCCGCAATAAAATTGACCATGCGGTTATTCTTAACCTTTCCCAATTGTATGGTAATGGTTTGCGGGTTGAAGAAATGAAAAAAGCATTGCGTTTTCAAAATGATTTTAATGCTAAAGTACAACGGGAAAACCCTTCAAAATTTACATCCGGATTTGTAGTACACCCGGCTCTTATAAAAGGCGCCATGTGGGAAATGGAACGTTGTGTGGAAGAACTGGAAATGCAGTTACTCTGTCTTCCCACCCATTATATGGATACGATTGGAACCTGGCGTTGTATTTTTGATGAAGAAAATGAACCTTTGTTTGAACTTGCAAGCAAATACAACCTCGCATTGGAGATACACCCTTATGACGGGGAAAAATTTATCCTTTTGGAAAATACCTCCTGGCGTTTCCACTTAATATGGATGCTGGCACAATGTGCAGATGCCTATCATTTTTTAACCCTAAACGGTTATCAGGATAAATTTCCGGGAATGCGCACATGTTTTGCTCACGGTGGTCAGTTGGCACAAATAAACCTAGGACGACGCATACAAGGGTTTGATGGCAGACCTGATCTTTTTGAAGGAAAACAACATCCCAGAAAAGCCGTGGGACATAAAAATATTTTCTTTGATACATTGGTGCACGATACAGGATCTTTAGGATTATTGGTTAAAAATCAAGGCTCGAAACAAGTACTTATGGGTCTTGATGATCCTTATCCTTTAGGGGAAATGGAAAGTGAGAAGCAATCTTCTTATCCCGGAAAAATACTTGATTTGGCAATGGAGCAAAAAATCCTATCTCCAACTGAATGTGATGCCATCTGGAGCGATAATGTTATCCAATGGCTTTGTGGTGATAATGAGGAAGCTAAAAAGAAATTTGTAAACCGCATCTTAGGCTAATGGAATTTATTACTCAAGAACTTGATGGTTATGTTAGTGCTCACTCCCAGGAGGAGCCACTGTTGTTGCAGGAACTAAACAGGGAAACCTGGGCAAAAATATTGCAACCACGAATGCTAAGCGGGCATTATCAAGGCAGGGTTTTAAGTATGATCTCAAAATTAATCCATCCAAAGAATATTTTGGAAATAGGCACCTATACCGGTTATTCAGCGCTCTGTTTAATGGAAGGTATTCAAAAAGATGGCCTGTTGCATACGATAGACATCAATGAAGAATTACAGGATTTACAACGCAAGTATTTTGATAAATCCGGTTTTGGAAAACAAATTATACAGCATACCGGCAATGCACTGGAAATAATTCCGAAAATAGAGGTGACCTTTGACCTTGTTTTTATAGATGCCGACAAAGAAAACTACAGCAACTACTTTGAGCTGATTCTCCCAAAAATGAAATCAGGAGGCATTATACTTTCTGATAATGTATTGTGGAGCGGGAAAGTTTTGGAAAAAGTCAAAAAAGACGATATAGATACCCCCGCACTGATAGCTTATAACAAACTTTTAAATACACATCCTATGGTAGAATCTGTTTTACTTCCCATCAGGGATGGCTTGACTATAAGCAGGGTTAAGTAGAATTTAAATTCCTGGCAGCACTTCTTTCCAGCGAAAGCTTACATCTTTTATAGAAAATATAGGCGAGTAAAACTCCTATTAGTGCTCCTACCAGCAAATCACTTGGAAAATGCACCCCAACATATATCCTGCTCAGAGTAAATAAAAAAGGAAATACAAAGAAAAAATATACCCATTTATAATGTTTACGCAAGGTGAGCATCATAAAAGTGGTAATTACAAACGATGAAGATGCGTGTCCGGAATAAAAACTATAATTATCAGGCTTCTGAAGAGCCCTGATTAACTCTGCTAGTTCAGGAACACTACTTGGTCGTATTCTTGCAAAAAAGTATTTAGTGGACAACATTAGAACAATACTAATAAAAACCACCCCAAAAAAGTAAAGTAAAACTATAACCCCTTTTTTAAGACCATAAACCTTATAAACAAGAAAAATCATCAATAAAAAAAGTGGCGTCCAGAAAATAGGTTTTGTGATTAGTAACCAAAATCCGTCCCAGGATTCTATACCTAAACTATTAAGATAGATAAAGAGCTTAAAATCAAGTTCTTTTAAGGTTTCCAGCATTTAAAGTTGTCGTTTAACAGGGCCGGTAATGTCGTCGATATTTTCGTTTACTTTATCTATTTCCTTTTGAACGTCTGTAGTAATATCTATATCCACACCATTCTCTTTGGCGCTTTTGGAGATTTCAGATTTTATATCGTTTGTGGCATCTTTTATTTGTCGCATTCCTTTTCCGAGGCCACGGGCAATTTCAGGCACTTTATCTGCACCAAAAACCATGATCACAATGAAAATTATGAAGGCGATTTCTGCACCGCTAATGAATAGAAAATAGGTTTGGAATATCATAGCACAAATATAGTGAAGAATATGTACGTCAAAAAATATGCTTAGGATTGTTTTAGTAGGAAATAAAAATTAATCTGTCAAAGCAAGAAAATTTTCGCTTTGCCATTGTAAATGCACCATGAGTTTTAAAAGATTATTTTCGTCTAAAAGAGTATCCGGAAACTCTTCTGCCTCTACAAATCCTAAAAATTCAGAAACCCTGTTTTCAGGTAATTTTAAAACTTCCGTAAAGTAACTTTGTGGTATAACTTCCCTTATTTTTAAGGCTATTTGCTGAGGATATTTATTAGGTATTTTTTCTTTATTATCAGATTTTTTAAAAATACTCTTTGTTAAAAAACCCAATAAAGGAGCAACATTTAATCCATTTTGTATTTGAGGACCACCTAAAACCTGTAAAGAAAGATTCTGTTTCATGGACGACTGGTTGTCAGGAGCTTCAATTTTTTTTAGGTCAATATTGGCAAAACCCAATCCCAGTTCAAATTGAAGGTTATTGGTTTCAATAGAATTTGCATCTATTTTCAAATTGCCTGTTAGGTCGTGAGCTTTAATAACTATTTCGTCAAGGGCATTCAATGCTGTATTTAAATAAAAAACAATCCTTTTTTCCTGAAGTATTTCTTCATTTATCGTTACCATTCTTTCCTGAAACTGCAAGCCTTTTATATACAAGATATCATTTAGGGATACCTCAATGGTAAAATTCCCATCTGAATCTGTAATAGTGCCCTTTTTAGTTGTGGTGTTATATACAGCAATTCCTTGTACATCCTCCTCTATGTTAGCGGTAATTTGTCCGGTTATGAGTACTAATTTAATATCTTGGGCAAATGTCCCTATTGTGAGAAATAATACAATTAATAAGAGTAGTGTTTTTACCATATTGAAAATTAAGAATATATTTCGTAAGTAAACTAGAATACCTCTTCTAAAATTTTGTTAATTAACAGGCATCTTACCGAACATTTGTAACTTTGTGAAAGTAGAAATTTAACAATATGAAAAACTGTATCATAGCAAGCACCTCAACCCTTCATGGTGGCCAATACCTAGAATATATTTTACCGGAACTGGAGAAACATTTTGAAAATGCAGAAGAAGTGCTTTTCATACCTTTTGCAAGACCGGGTGGGATAAGCCATGATGTATATACCCAAAAAGCAGCAGAAGCTTTTCAGAAAATCAATAAAAACCTAGTAGGTATCCACACTTTTGAAGACCCTGAAGAAGCTATTGTAAATGCCAACGGAATATTTACCGGGGGCGGTAACACCTTTCTACTGGTTTCCCAATTATATAAATTTAAAATCATTGACACTTTGCGTGGTGCCATCCTTGACGGAACCCCATATCTTGGCACCAGCGCCGGAAGTAATATTTGTGGTCTCACGATGCAAACCACTAACGATATGCCCATAATATACCCACCCAGTTTTAAGACATTGGGTATACTACCCTTTAATCTCAATCCGCATTATTTAGACCCTGATATCAGCTCTAATCATATGGGTGAAACCCGTGAAACACGCATCAAAGAGTTTCATGCTTTCAACAGCCTACCGGTCGTTGGTCTTAGGGAAGGAAGCTGGCTGGAAGTAAAAGATAAAAATATAGTGCTGAAAGGAACACTTGATGCCCGGGTATTTCAACAAAACAAAGAGGCTTACGAGACCGCCCCGGAAACAAACTTTATTGAATTGAATTAAATGAATTATCAAAATATACTTTTCGAAATTGAAAAAGAGTTAAGCGATTTCCAAAACAATGGGAAAGTTGCCACATATATTCCGGAGCTTTCTAAAGTAGATCCTGAAAAATTTGGAGTGCATTTATATGGCATAGATGGTGAAAGCGCGGGTTTTGGTGATTCTAATGAGCGTTTTTCCATTCAAAGTATCTCAAAAACATTTGGACTTTCACTTGCAATGATGCTAAAAGGGGAAGATTTATGGAAACGTGTGGACGTGGAGCCTTCAGGTAATGCTTACAATTCGCTATTTCAATTGGAACGGGAAAATGGCGTGCCCAGAAATCCGTTTATAAATTCGGGAGCATTGGTAATTACAGATATTTTACTTTCAGAATATGACAATCCTAAAGATGAAATTTTAAAGTTTGTCAGGAAAATTTCAGGAAACGAGACTATCGATTATGATGAAAGTGTAGCAGAATCAGAAAAAAAACACGGGCATCGCAATGCAGCTCTTGCCTATTTAATGAAATCTTTCGGAAATATTAATAATGACATCCATACCATTCTGGATATATATTTTTATCAGTGCTCCATCGCCATGAGTTGTAAAGAATTGGCAAAAGCATTTTTGATTTATGCAGACGAAGGAAAAATTCCAGAAACCGGCGAAGAGATTATGGCACCCATAAAAGTGCAACGTATCAATTCACTAATGCAAACCAGTGGCTTTTATGATGAAGCTGGTGAATTCTCTTTTCGGGTGGGATTGCCCGGAAAAAGTGGTGTGGGCGGCGGCATAGTCGCTGTTCACCCTGAAAAATACAGTGTTGCTGTTTGGAGTCCAAAACTAAATCCAAAAGGAAATTCGCTTTTAGGAATGGAAGCTTTAGAACGACTAACCACAAAAACAGGACTTTCCATTTTTTAAACAATTGCTTGTCGTAAATTTAAACACCCGAAAAAATAAACCAATGGAACACAATATAAAACATAAAGAAAACACCACCAATGGTATTTTTTACATAGAAGATGACCATAAAATTGTGGCAGAAATGGAATATGTCTATTCCGGTTCTGACGAAATTACCATCAACCACACGGAAGTCAAACCGTCATTAAAGGGGCAAGGCATAGGCGTTTTACTACTGGATAAAACGGTAGTATTTGCCAGAAAAAACAACTTAAAGATTGTTCCTCTCTGCCCATTTGTGGAAGTGCAATTTGAACGCAATGACAAATACAACGATGTTAGAGCCTGATATTGAATTAAAAAAAATAAGTGCAAAAGAAACTATTTTGGTAAGGCAGCCGGTGCTTCGCAAAGGAAGGCCTGTAGAAGACTGCGTTTTTGATGGGGACGACCTTCCTACTACGTTTCACTTAGGTATATTCTTAGATAACACTTTGGTAGGAGTCGCCACCTTTCTGGAAAACAACAATCCACTATTTGCTGGTAATCATTTTCAGCTTAGGGGAATGGCCATTTTAGAAGAATATCAAGGGAGAAAGCTGGGGGAAATTCTGTTAAAAAAAGCTGAAACAGAGGCAGTTTCTAAAAACAAAAACATAATTTGGTGCAATGCAAGATTAGTTGCAGTAAATTTTTACAAAAGGTCAGGCTATCAAATTTGTGGAGATTCTTTTGAAATAAAAGATATTGGCACCCATTTTGTAATGTTTAAAGAAATTAAGCAAAATAACCTCCAATGAATATTAAATCAATCTTCCTACTTATACTAATATGTACACTTACCATCCTATCCTGTAAAAAGAAACCGGAAATAGAAATTGTTAAAGAGGTAAAAATTGAAGAAACAGAAGCTGGTAAAATCATTCCTTTGGATTCCACATCTCGTGCCATATTAAATGATTCTTTGGCCATAAAGTTTTATGCGGCCAATGACAATAGAACCTTTTGGATTTCTAATTACTCCCGGGACAACCTTTTAAACACCCTTAAGAATGCTGAAAAGGAAGGTTTAAATACCGCTGATTTTGATTTGCAGAAGATTCAAAACAAAGAAGATTCCATAAAACTGCTTTCTGATTCCGCTTTGATTTCCTATGATTATTTGCTTACTCAAAATCTTATTAAATACATTCATAAAACCGCTCAAGGAACTTTGGACCCAAAAGAACTCTATTCTGATTGGGAGCTCAAGGAAAACCAAATTAATTTCACCGAACTTCTATTAAACTTTCTGAAAAAAAATAATTTTGATGATGCATTAGCAGAAGTTGCACCAAAACACATCGTTTATAAAAAACTGAAAAGTGCACTTGAAATCATAGATACCTTTCCGGATACTTCCTTTGAACCTATAAAAATTGACGGGAAAATTGTTTTAAATGACACTATTGAAACTATTAAAGAGGTTAAAAAAAGATTGATGTACTGGAAAGACTTAAAAAAACTCGATAGCATTACCCCCGTTTTTGATGAACAAACAGAATTAGCCCTTAAAATATTTCAAATGCGTCACGGTCTTGCTCCTGATGGCGTTATTGGTTATGGAACTCTCAATGCTTTAAACTTCACCAAGGAAAAAAGAAAAGAACAAATTATCGTCAATATGGAAAGATGGCGCTGGTTTCCACGAAATTTTGAAGAAGAGTATATCATTCTAAATATACCTGATTATACCTTGCATACCGTTAAAAAAAAGGACACTACCAGAACCCACAAAGCTATAGTGGGAACCGCTGCAAGAAAAACGCCTGTGTTATCTTCTAAATTAAGCCATCTGGTATTTAACCCTACGTGGACTGTACCACCCACGATTAAAGCAAAAGACATGATTCCTTCCATAGCAAGAGACAGGAATTACATCCGGCAAAAAAACATAACTATATATGATACTAATGGAAAGCGAATAAGCGCTGAAGAATGGGATGAAAGCAAAGCACGCAGTTACCGCTATGTGCAAAGTCCCGGTTCTTCAAATGCTTTGGGTCTTGTAAAAATTATGTTTCCCAATAATTTTTTAGTGTACCTGCATGATACCAATTCCCGTAGCTTTTTTGAAAGGGAAAATCGTTCTTTAAGTTCCGGTTGTGTTCGTGTCCAAAATCCTTTTGAGCTTTCAGAATACATTCTTGAGAGTCCTAAATGGCGTTTAGAAGATATCAACAATCTTATCGGTCAAGGGAGGACCAAAGATGTAAAAGTAGAAAAAGATATGTATGTCCATCTTTTATACTGGACCGCATGGAGTGATAATGGTGCACTTCAGTTCAGGGATGATTTCTATAACCTGGATGCCGATTTATACAAGAAACTAAGAAACTAACTGCGACTGTGCTTTATACTTTTCGGAAGGATAATAGATAAAAACACAAGATTTATCCTGTATTGTTTTAATGATTTCTTCTGACAACTCCCTAGGTAAAGCCGGACAACCCAAGCTTCTTCCAAGTCTTCCATGCTGGGAAATAAAAATATCTGAAACATAGTCTGCACCGTGAATTACTATGGCCCTTTCCCTTGCTTTATCGTTGATTCCTTTCTCTAATCCGTCCAAACGAAGCGAAAAGCCGTGCTTGCCGAAATAAGTTTCTGCAGTAGCATAAAAACCTAAACTGCTTTGAAAAGATTCAGGGATGTTTGAAAATTTAGTAGCAAACTCATCACCGGTATTTCTTCCGTGAGATACTAAAGTTTGGTATAAAATACTGTTTGTTTTAAGATCAATCACCCACATTCTTTCAGCATTTGCAGATTTACTGAAATCAATAAGGGTCAAAATTTCTTTTTGAATCTTCCCTTCTTCTTTTAGTCGTTGAAAACCTTC
>JBGTDF010000175.1:0-7406 GCA_041748455.1 Planktosalinus sp. | reverse complement strand
TGAATATTACTGCCTATTTTGTAGGCCCTGAAATCAATATATGGCAGATGGTTAAGTACCTGATAAGTTATAAATACGCAGAATAAAAAAGCCGCAATGACCACATACTTCAGTGACGCTTTCGCGAAAAGCGGTGTGATGTATTTCTGCCCTATGAACAGTATCAATATGAAAACCAATAAGATTATATCTTTGGTAAAAGATTCCCAGGGTGTGAGTTTGATAGCATCCCCAAAACAACCACAATCGGTTACTTTATTGAAATAAGCGGAGTAAAAGGTGAGGAAAGTGAAAAATATAATCATCAGCAATAAACTCCACACCGTGAATTTGCGTGCATAGCCTATAATAATCATGACCCCAAGAAGTACTTCATAGATTACTACAATAACCGCAATGGTCAAAGCATAAGGTACTAAAAATTGCAGGTTCAGGACATCAGGAGCAAAATAATCCTCCAGTTTAAACGAAAACCCCATAGGGTCATTTAATTTTATTAGTCCGGAAAAAAGAAACAATCCACCTACGAGGATTCTGGAAATGAATACTAGTATTTTCATAGAAATCTATATTTTTTTTTACCGCAAAGGCGCTAAGTTTGACGCAAAGAACGCAAAGGGATTTTCCTGTTTCATTGCGTTCTTTGCGTTTAATTTTTATTTTTCATTTATGTGAATAAGTGCAAATACCGCATAATTAATCATATCCTGATAATTGGCATCTATACCTTCGCTTACCAATGTTTTTCCCTGATTGTCTTCAATTTGCTTGACGCGTAATAATTTTTGAATAATCAAATCTGTTAGCGAACTCACACGCATATCCCTCCAGGCCTCGCCATAGTCGTGGTTTTTATTTAGCATCAGGTTTTTTGTTTCGGTGATTTTTTCGTCATAAAGGGAGGTGGCTTTTTCTACATTTAAATCGGGTTGTTCCACCACTCCTTTTTCCAGTTGAATAAGTGCCATCACACTGTAATTGATGATGCCTATAAATTCACTGCTTTCATCTTCATTTACTTTTCTCACTTCATTTTGTTGTAAACTTCGAATGCGTTGTGCTTTGATAAAAATCTGGTCAGTGAGGGAAGGCAGTCGCAAAATGCGCCAGGCACTGCCATAATCTTTCATTTTATTAATAAACAAAGCCCTGCAGGTCGCAATGACTTCGTCGTATTGTTTTTCTGTATTTGCCATAGTGGTATTCAAATGCGGCTTATCAAGTGTTGTGTTACAAAAATACACTTTCGTTCGGGAAGTCCTAAAAAAAAGTATAGAAAGCATTAAATTTGCTTTGAATTAAGATAATTTCGCTGACATTGCGGCTTGGCGTCTTTGCGCGAAATACACTAAAATTTTCTCGCAAAGGCGCAGAGGCGCAAAGGGGTTAGGCTTATTAAATTTAAGATTTCCAAATAATTAAAATTCCGCTTATGCGAAAACTGAGGTATGACCATCAACTGTAAAGGAACTCTCATCGATTTAACGACCCCAAAAGTAATGGGGATTCTCAACATCACGCCCGATTCCTTTTACGATGGAGGAAAGCTTAAGACAGATAAAGCTATTTTAGGCCAGGCCGAAAAAATGCTCAGCGAGGGTGCTAATTTTATGGATGTTGGTGGATACAGTTCGCGACCGGGAGCAGCTGATATTTCGGAAACGGAAGAACTGCAACGTGTGATTTCCTCCATCCAACTTATCTTAAGAGAATTTCCTAAAACGTTACTTTCTGTAGATACCTTCCGCAGTGAAGTCGCCTTACAAAGTGTGGAAGCCGGTGCAGCCTTGGTTAATGATATTTCTGCGGGAATGCTCGATAAAAAAATGATTGCCACAATTGCAAAACTGCAGGTGCCTTACATTATGATGCATATGCGTGGCACGCCGCAAACAATGCAAACCCTCACCGATTATAAAAATGTAACTATAGAAGTTTTGCAGTATTTGTCGGAACGCATTGCAGTTGCCCGCAAAGCAGGAATTAATGATATTATAGCAGATCCCGGATTTGGTTTTGCCAAAAATACCGAGCAGAATTTTGAACTGCTCAGCAAACTAGAGTTGTTTAAAAATCTCCATATCCCTTTACTGGCAGGACTTTCCCGAAAAGGAATGATCTATAAAACCTTGAACTGTACTCCTTCAGAAGCTTTAAATGGAACTACCGCTTTGAACAGCATTGCACTATTTAAAGGCACCTCAATTCTTAGGGTGCATGATGTGAAGGAAGCGGTCGAGGTGGTTAAGTTGCTTAGACAAATTTAAGTAATATATCCCTATTCAATAAAATTCAAAAACTTAATCCCGAAAATGAAAGCGCCTTTGTCATCTCCGTCAAAGAATGAGTGCACATAGTCCAGTCTTAAAAACCGGAATTTACCAAACCCAAGATTATCGATACCTACCGAAACTTCAGAATAGGGCTTGTTGTCCTCGGTGCTTAAGAAATGCCCACCCATGACCAGATTATAATTTAATTTGTTGATCAATGGCAACTTGCCAAGAATAAATCCTTTAAAATCGTGTTCTATATGGCCTTCAAAATAGCTTTTGTTGGTGCTTAAGGCATAATAGGGAAGTAGGTTAAAGACATTGGTATAGTTAGGCGTAGTTCCTACACGAGTCTGATTTCCATTAAAATGTTGGTAATCTGCAAAAGATATATTATCCCCATTTAAAAAAGCACCCCCTTTTAAGTTATAATTCAGTTGTCCTTTGTTGCCAAATTTAATGCCTTGCGTAAGTCCAATCCTAAACTGGTCATAGTCATAATCGCTGTTTGAAGCTGCAAAACCTTTTTCATACTGCAAAGTTAATGCCGGGAATTTCTCATTGCCCAGATTAAATTTTCCGTCAGGATAGGTCATGTACTTTTGTGCAAAAGTAATGCGTGTGCTTAAGTTCAACTTTAAGATATCATGTTCATCGATTGCAGCATTTTCAAAATCTGCAGGATTTAATGGGTTGTTTGAAGTATAGGATACGCCTTTATTTCTGAACACTACCTGATCACTTTGATTAAAAAGTGGTTGTCGTTTTTCATAACCAAAATTCCCCACAAAACGCAAACCGTTAAAGAACTCTTGTGCATAGGCGACCCGGGCAAAAGTAAGGTCATAGGCTTTCAGATAATTGCGTTCAAAATAGAGGCTGGAAATCGTGTTGATCAATGGCGATATAGGTTCGGCTGCATTGAATTGTTGCACTTTGTTTCCGCCGGAAAGCATGACGGTATTTCGCTTGATGCGGTTAAAGCGTTTAAAAATACTTCCGCTAAAGCGCACCCGCTCATCTGCAAAACCATAATTTACCCTCGTGCTTAACGTGAGTATCTGTGTCCTGTTTTCGTCATACCATTTAGAATAAGAAATGCCTGTACCGGCATTCCAGCCTTGCAAAGTGTTAAAATGTATGCTTCGGAAAACACCGTCATAACTCAAACGCCATTTTTTATAGGAATTGGTATAAGAATATCCCATTACAGGGTCCAGCAGTTGAAATTTATTGTTTTTTCTGTCAATGGAATCCAAATATACCTGTGATTTTCTAAGCTCCTGAATACTGTCTTTTCTTATGTAATCTGCTATTTCTTCATCTGTTAATGGCACCGGACGAATTCCGTTCCAGAACAAGGAATCTTTTTTATTGGCTTCCGGTTCAAAATAAAGCACTTCATTGGTAAAGCTCTTAGGGGCAAAATCAGGTTTGAAATCATAGTTGCTGTAAACGGCCGTGAACCTTCCATTGCCTTTAAAACCCAAAAATGCAAATCCGAAATCGATGGTTTGGGAAATTTTTACCCAGCTTTTTTCGATATCGTCAAATTTAAAATTTTGTTTGAAAATCAATTTTTCGACCATGGGTACCTGAATGGCATTTCCGGTGGTCGCCAATTCCACACCATAGATTTGCCAGCTGTCATCCACTATGTAAATGGTACCGTTAAACACCCTGTCGTTTTCCCTTTTTGGGGTGACCTGAATTTTATTGATGAGTTGGCCGTCCTCATAAAAAACACCTTCCAGTTTGTAATTGTAATAGCCAAAAGCATTATTTGCAATGGGGGAAACTATAGGGGCGTTGATTTCTATGGTATTTTCATAAAAGCTAAAATTAGCATCCTGGGCACTGTTAAAACTAAAACCATTGTCATTGCCACTAACTTTGGAAGCGATAATCCGTTCCTTAAAATTATCAGGTTTTTGGTAAGCTATTTCTGAAATAGTCTCGCTTAAATATATAATACCGGTTCTGGTGGAGTCCAAAGCGCCGTCAAAGTCCCCTACATCCTGACCCATGATTTTATTTGGAGCATCTTCCACACGCCAAATGCCACGGGAATAAAAATCAGCAGTAAACTCGTTGGTCTTATCCAGATTTGCTTTGCGCACATCAATGGCATTTTGAATGATTCGGTTAGCCGGGTTTTCCCCGGAGGAAATAACCACCTCGTCCAGACTAAAGGATTCCGGGATCAACGTTACGTTTAAAATATAGGAAGGTTTGTCAAGCGTAATGTTTTCCTTAAAAGTTTTATACCCTAAAAACTGAAAGATAACAGTTACTTCCCTTGCATTTTTTACCTCAAGCCTGTAATTCCCATCATCGTTGGTAGTAGTGCCTGTATAGGAATCTTCAATATACACATTAACAAAAGGAAGAGGTTTTCCTTCATTGTCGGTTACTTTTCCCAAAATCTGTGAACATAAGGGAAGGGATAAAAATAAAAAGGAAAGTAGAGAAAGTATAATGCGCATCTATTTCTGATTAAAAGATTTTTTGATTCTGCTAATGTCTCGTTTAGTATCGCGTTCCTTCATGGTTTCCCGTTTGTCAAATTCTTTCTTTCCTTTGGCAAGTGAAATAATTAGTTTTGCAAGTCCTTTATCATTGGTCACCAGATTAAGGGGGATAATGGTCAATCCTGAAGTACGGACTTCCCTTTCGAGTTTCTTTAATTCTTTTTTATTGAGGAGTAATTTGCGCTCACTCTTTGGGGCGTGGTTAAAAAAGGTAGCGTGAGAGTACTCTTCAACCGTCATATTAATAACAAATAACTCGCCGTTTTGAAACTCACAAAAGCTTTCGGCAATAGAAGCTTTTCCTTCTCTAATTGCTTTTATTTCAGTTCCTTTTAATACAATACCTGCCGTAAATTTGTCCAGTATTTCATAGGCAAATCGGGCTTTTCGGTTTTTTATGTTGACGGTTTTTTGTTGCTTCATCAGGTTGCAAAAATAGGATATTTAAGCCGAAATTAATAGTAAGGTTATATAAAACCCTTTACGGAAATAATTTAAACAAAAATTGAGCCCTTACTGGTTTAAGGGCTCAAAATTTTAAGGTAACGTTTTAAAGAATCCCGCTCCACTTCAGCGATGAAAGTTAAAAAAGGTTCTTTGTTTTTGCCTACCTGCACATCTTCCAGTGCTTTATAATACTGCATTCGGGTATCATAATCCCCTTTTATATTTGCAATGACATAGCCGTGTTGCAGTAATAATAAATTCATCACGAGGCGGGAAGTCCTTCCGTTTCCATCTATAAATGGATGTATGGTTACCAGACGCTCGTGCATCTCTGCAGCCAGTAAAACAGGATGTAAACTTTCTTTTTTACCTTCATACCAGATAAAGAAATCTTCCATTTGTTTCCTGACCAGATAGGGTTGAGGTGGCACATGACCACTGCCCTGAATCATTACCTGAACATTTCGGTATTTTCCTGCATCTTCAGGAAGGATGCTTCTCAAAATTAATTGATGAATACTAAGCAATGTATTTTCACTGAAAAACATTTTTTTCTTGACCAGTTCTTTTACATAACCAATAGCCTCTGTATGGTTAATAGCTTCCAGATGCTCGCGCATACTTTTTCCGGCAACTGTCAACCCTTCATTAATGACCAAATCTGTTTCCCTAAGGGTAAGAGTATTCCCTTCAATGCGGTTACTTTCAAAGGTATATTCCAGATCCATTGCTTGCGCAACTCTATAGCTGTCTAAATTTCTTAAAGAATCTAACTGCTGTTTTAAGAAGTCTATTTCCTCTAATATAGATTGCAAGCCTTTTGAAACATTCTTTTTTATAGCGCTGATTTTATAGCGTAATTCTTCTTCTGCCAGTTTCAAAGCTTCTATACCCAATGGGGAATCTTCTATCTCATAGAGAAATTTTTCTTTAAGCCAGGCAATAAATAAAGTGTTGTACTCTACATCCAGCACCTGAGAAAGTTTGAGCAATTGTTCTTTGGTGGGTTTACGAGCGCCATGTTCAAACTTGCTTATTAGCGCCTGATCGATTTCTGCAAGCAAAGAGACATCTTTTACAAGAAGCCCTTTTTTTAACCGTGCATTTTTAAGTAGAGTTTTCATATATGACAAAAATATTCTTGACAAATATAGTCATATATTTATGGGATTCAAATTATTTTCCCATTTTAATCCACTATCTTTGTATTATAAATCAAAATATAATGTGGAAATATAGCTGTATACTGGTCTTATTATTAATATCATGCAATCAACAGCCGAAAGATTTAAGTGCAGAAACAATTATAGACAAGGCAATAGAAGCGGCAGGAGGGGAGCTTTATAACAATGTGGAAATTGATTTCACTTTTCGGAATATTAAATATAAGAGCATTCGTCAAAATGGAAATTTTTCGTTACAGCGCATTTTGCCCGATACTTTAAACACAGTGGATATTTTAACCAATGGCGGATTCACGAGAATACAGAATAATAAAAAAGTTGTTTTAGCAGATACCACAGCTTTTAAATATATGGAAAGTGTAAACTCTGTGCATTATTTTGTGCAGTTACCTTATGGTCTTAATGATGCAGCTGTACATAAAAAATTGCTTGGCGAGACCACTATTAAAAATAAAGAGTTTTATAAAATGGAAGTGACCTTTTCTGAAGATGGTGGCGGGGTTGATTTTGAAGATGTTTTTATTTATTGGATTTCAAAAGAACATTTTACGGTAGATTATTTGGCATATCAGTTTTTTACAGATAAAGGAGGTATACGCTTTCGCGAAAGCTATAATCCAAGGGTAATTGAGGGTATTCGTTTTGTGGATTACAATAACTACCGTCCGAAAGATTCATTGGCAACGCTTTACGAAATGGAAGCTTTATTTAAAGCAGATTCATTGGTATTACTATCCAAAATTGAAACCGAAAAAGTAGCTGTGCGTTTGTTGAAATAGAGCCCTTTTCTGAAGAAAGATTATTCTATAGATAATAGCGTGTGCCAGGTTCTATCTCCTAATAGGGTAACTACATATAAATTTCCATCAACATCGTCTCCCATATCCTCATATTTTTCTTCTCCTATCAGGTAGTTTGCAAACTTAGGAATGGTATTGCTATGACCTACCACAAAAATAGTTTTCCCTTCG
>JBGTDF010000174.1:0-7652 GCA_041748455.1 Planktosalinus sp. | reverse complement strand
GTTAATAAAATATAATTACTAATTAAGGTTATTAATTATTTTTTTTAAAAAAAGCAGTATCCCTATATCAAAAATTGATAGTACTGGTTGTTAGCCCATCTTCTCTATCAGGAAGATGGGTTTTTTTGTTTCCGGCTGCATGACAGATTTATGAAAGTAAATCAAAATACAACACGAAAAAGACTCCATTAATTTCTCAATTACTTTCCAGCTAAACGTCAAATGAATTTTATGAAGCGAATCACAGTAAATGAAATTAAATCGCTTCGGACAGAGAAAAATTCAAGAATTTACACAAATTTCCAAAGGGTTCCGTAAAGTGATCTCTACAAAAACTTACTGCCTGCTTCAGTATTCTTTCGCATACATAAAATCCAATCGATTTTACATCCCCAACCTTGTAAAGTTGCAACGTCGCAACAATTAACTAAACCTTAACCCCATTCCAAGAAGAATACTTAACTTTGCAAAATTATTTGCCAAACGACCTCACAATAGATAAACATTAGCTGAATTGCTGTTTTATTTCAGGTTATTTGGCGAATTTTGCACATAAAGACCAACATTTGAAAACAAAAAATAACATTTTGATTACCGGTGGAGCCGGGTTCATTGGTTCTAACCTGACTGAATATTTTCTGAGTAAAGGCCACAATGTAACCGTTTTGGACAATTTCGCCACGGGATTTCACCATAACTTGGTTTCTTTTTTGAATAACGAAAACTTTAAACTTATAGAAGGAGATGTCCGCAATCCGCAGATTTGCTCGCAGGCGGTACAAGGTATCGATTATGTATTTCATCAAGCTGCATTAGGCTCTGTGCCACGTTCCATCAAAGACCCGGTGACGAGCAATGAAGTTAATATTTCAGGGTTTTTAAATATGATTGTTGCGGCACGCGATGCCAAAGTAAAACGGTTTATATATGCTGCCAGTTCCTCAACTTACGGGGATTCAGAAATATTACCTAAAGTAGAAGACAAAATAGGAAAACCCCTTTCGCCTTATGCGATAACCAAATATGTAAACGAACTCTACGCCGATATCTTCAGCAAAACCTATGGCATGGAAACTATCGGACTGCGGTATTTCAATGTGTTCGGCAGAAGACAGGATCCTAATGGGGCCTACGCAGCGGTAATCCCGTTGTTTGTAAAGCAGTTTATGACCCATCAAAGCCCTGTAATCAATGGCGATGGGAATTATTCCCGCGATTTTACCTATATCGATAATGTGATACAGATGAACGAGCTTGCTATGAACACAGTAAATCCAAAGTCTTTAAACACCGTTTATAATACTGCCGCGGGTGAGCGTACCACGCTCAATGATTTAGTGGTCTATTTACAACACTATCTTAAAGAATATGATCCCAAAATTGCAGAAATACAGGTAATTCAAGGTCCGCACCGCGCCGGCGATATTCCACATTCTCTGGCAAGTATCGATAAAGCAAAAGAATTACTGGGCTACAATCCCTTGTTTTCCATGAAAAGTGGATTGATGGAAGCGGTGAAGTGGTATTGGGAGAATTTGAAATAGGAAGTACAAAATACAAAGTTAGAAGTACAAATTTAGAAGTTAGAGCTTAAAAATATAGAATATAGAGTGCAGAGTTATAGTTATTTCGGAATCACTCAATTTCTCAATAACTGAAATAAGGAAAATATGAACAAGGATATTAAAATCGCCATTATTGGATTAGGATACGTAGGCTTACCACTTGCACGCCTTTTTGCAACTAAATTCCCTGTAGTAGGGTTTGACATTAACAAACAACGCGTTAGCGAACTCAATGCCGGAACAGACAAGACCCTGGAGGTGGAAAGTGATGTATTGCGGGAAGTGCTTGTGAAGCACGGTACGGAAGGTGTAGGGCTGTATTGTACTACCGATATCGAAGATATAAAAGATTGCAATTACTACATTATCACGGTTCCCACACCTGTGGATAAAAATAACAGACCCGATCTTACCCCATTGTACAAATCGAGTGAGACCGTGGGTAAAATATTAAAAAAAGGAGATATTGTTATTTATGAATCTACAGTATATCCCGGGGTGACTGAGGATGAGTGTGTGCCTGTGTTGGAGAAAATGTCCGGGTTAAAATTCAATGTTGACTTTTTTGCGGGGTATTCTCCCGAGCGTATCAATCCAGGGGACAAGGAGCACACGGTAGATAAAATATTAAAAGTAACCGCAGGTTCCACACCGGAGATAGGTATTAAGGTAGATAACTTATACAAAAGCGTAATCACTGCCGGCACCCATCTGGCACCCACGATCAAAGTGGCAGAAGCGGCCAAGGTAATTGAAAATTCGCAGCGAGACATCAATATTGCGTTTGTCAACGAACTCGCAAAAATATTCAATCTTTTGGAGATCAATACCAATGATGTGTTGGAAGCTGCCGGAACCAAATGGAACTTTCTTCCCTTTAAGCCCGGTCTGGTAGGCGGGCATTGCATAGGGGTAGACCCGTATTATCTGGCACAAAAAGCACAGGAAAAAGGATACCATCCTGAGATTATACTTGCCGGAAGGCGTTTAAATGACAGTATGGGCGAGTATGTTGCCATACAGGTGGTCAAGACGATGATCAAAAAAAATATTAAAGTAAATGGCGCAGAAATTTTAATGCTTGGCATTACTTTCAAGGAAAACTGTCCCGATGTACGCAATACAAAAATTGTGGATGTATTGGCGGCATTGGCTGATTATGACGTTAAGATAACCATTTACGATCCACTGGCAAATCCTGAGGAAGTAAAACATGAGTACAATCTGGAAACAACGGCAACAATGCCCGAAGGAAAATTTGATGCAGTAATTTTGGGAGTATCCCACAAAGAGTTCTATGATATGAACTTCAAAGGGTTGCAAAAAGAAAACAGCATAATCTACGATGTTAAAGGAGTACTTAAAGGAAATGTTGATGGAAGACTTTAGCTTACTAGGTTGATTTAAGTAATCTGAGTATTAAATTAAGGGTTTTTGCATTAACATCTAACCAGCAAATTGCCACCTCAAAACCTTAAATTAACCACAAAAGCCAAGGATAATCAATAAAATCGATTTATTTTTGCATAATTTTTAAAAACAACCTATGCGTCCAAATTATTTGCGAGTTGCTATACAGAACACAAAACATATATTTGTAATAGTTTTTTTAATTGTATTAGTAACTTCTTGTGTGACCAAGAAACAAATACTTTATATACAGGATGTAGAGAGCATTGATCAGTCAGTAACAGCATTGCAGAACAACCCTGTTATCGGTCCAAATGATATTTTACAGATTCAGGTTTCTACCTACGATATGGAGGCTTCAGCGCCATTTAATTTATTGGCTCCTACCCAAAACATACAAACGGAAGGATATACGCCCGGCCGACAGGCACAAGGGTATCTGGTTAGTAACGATGGGACTATTGAATATCCTGTTTTAGGAACTTTGCAGGTAGGCGGTATGACTCGTGCCGAACTTTTGGAAGATTTAAAAACAAGGATATCCGCTTATGTAAAAGACCCTATCATCAATATACGCATCACTAATTTTAAGGTAACGGTCTTAGGGGAAGTAACCAGGCCCGGTGCTTATTTTGTAAATGATGAACGCATTACTTTGCTGGAAGCTTTGGGAAATGCCGGTGATATGACCATATTTGGTAAGCGGGATGATATTCTTATCCTACGTGAGCAAAACGGGATTAAAACCTACGCTAAAGTGGACATCACGAAAAGTGATTTTTTAAACTCACCTTATTATTACTTGCAACAAAACGATGTGGTGTATGTGGGCCAGAATAATGCCCAAGTAAATTCAGCAGCATATAATAGAAATACAAGTGTGTATATCTCCATAGCTTCGGTGCTGGTTTCTTTAATTGTACTAATTTCCCGATAACTTTTTCATGGAAAATCTTACTTCTCAACATAAGAATATATCTAATAACGAGCCCACGTTACGGGAACAAATAGGCATTTATGTAAGGCACTGGCCTTGGTTTATCCTAACTGTGCTTATTGCGGTAACAGCCGCATATTTATATTTGCGTTATACCATTCCATATTACCAAACAAGTACCAGCATCATCATTAAAGACAGTCAGGGCAGGGGTGCAGCTTCTGAACTTGCCGCATTTGAAGATATTGGGTTGATAAGCGGCATGAATTCCAACAGTATTGAAAACGAAATAGAAATATTGCGTTCCAAACGCTTAATGACTGCTGTTGCACGCGAACTCGATTTAAACATACGCTATTTTAGGGAAGGAAAAATTATCACGACGGAACTTTTTGCAAATAAACCATTTACTGTAAAGGTGCTGGAAGAAAAAGAAGGGGTTAATTTTCCTGCAGAACCGTTGACTTTTAAAGTGACTTCGCCAACCACCGTTGAAATCAGAAATACACAAAACAACAGCAAGCAGGAGGTAAACTTCGGGGATCGTGTTGCCTTGTCTTTTGCTGATATTACTATCGTACCGGAAGCCAAGCTTACAGAAACTTTTGATCCTAAAGAAGACTATACATATCTGGTGCAGTTTGCCAATATATACAGTATTGTATCTTATTACCAGAGTTATATACAAGTGAGTCCGGTGGTCAAAGGGAGCAGTGTTATTAAACTTACCCTTAACGACCCTGTCAGGGAAAAAGCACAGCGCATTTTGGACGAATTGGTTGTACAGTACAATCAGGATGCCATAGAAGATCGCAATTTAGTGGCCAGTAATACAGCAGCATTTATAGACGAACGTTTACAGATTATCACTGAGGAATTGGATTCCGTGGAAACGGATAAGGTGGAATTCAAACAGGAAAACCGCCTTACCGATATTGAGTCTGAAGCACAGTTATTTCTGGAAAGTGCGAGTGAATTGAATAGAAACCAACTCAATCTGGCGACCCAGCTTGAACTTGTAAATAATATAGTTACCTATTTAAACAGGTAAGACAAAACGACTTTATTACCGGCAAATTTAGGTATAACCGAAGGAGGCATTGATGGATTAATAGGGAATTACAACCAGTTGGTTTTAGAGCGTAACCGTTTGTTGCGCAGTTCTACAGAGCAGAACCCGGTTGTAGTTAATCTAACAAACCAGATAGACCAGTTGCGCAATAATGTACAGGCCAGTTTAGGGAATGTTCGCAATTCGCTGCAAACTTCCTTACGTGATATACGCAATCAGGAAGCCGTGTTTGGCTCTAAAATATCCCAGGTTCCCGGCAAAGAAAAAGCATTTCGAGGTATAGAGAGGCAACAAGGTATTAAAGAAGCCTTGTATCTCTTTTTGTTGCAAAAAAGAGAAGAGACCTCCATTTCCCTGGCAGTTACGGCACCAAAAGCAAAAATTGTCGATGCAGCTTATTCTTCCGGTGCGCCGGTTTCACCCAAACGAAATATCGTTTTGCTTGCAGCACTTTTAATAGGACTGTTGATCCCCTTTTTGATTATCTACCTGAACCAGTTACTTTATGACAAAGTGCGCAACCGTAAGGATGTGGAGCGTGAAGTAGGATCTATTCCTATAGTTGGGGAGGTACCAAAACTTGCTTCCAAAGAAACGGATCTTATACAGCCCAATGATCGAACTATACTCGCAGAATCCTTCCGGATTTTAAGGACCAATCTGCAATACCTTTTTGTAAATAAAAAAGAATTGGAAAACGGGAAAACCGTATTTGTGACTTCCACAGTAAAAGGGGAAGGAAAGACATTTACGGCAATCAATTTAGCAATTACCCTTGCAAATTCCAGTAAAAAGGTAATTATCGTGGGGGCGGATATAAGGAATCCGCAATTGCACCGTTACATCCCGGAAGCTAAAAAATTACAAGGGGTAACTGATTTTCTGGTCAGCAAGAATATGGAAGTAACAGAGTTGATACAAAAATCAGATTTAAGTAATCATCTGGATTTTTTCTTTTCCGGAACCATCCCGCCCAACCCTGCAGAATTGTGGCTGAATGACCGTGCTGCCATTTTGTTCAGTACCCTAAAACAGCAGTATGATTATGTGATTGTGGATACTGCACCTGCTATGTTAGTAACCGATACTTTCCTTATCAGTCAACATGCCGATGTTACCCTGTATGTAATACGTGCAGATTACACCGAGCGAAAACTTCTCGAATTCCCGGTAGATGCCGTTGCGGAAAACAAATTGCAAAGTGTTGCTTTTGTTCTTAACAATGTAAAAATGGTCAACTTTGGTTATGGCAATAAATACGGTTATGCCTATGGGGAAGAGAAAAAAGGATTCATGGAACAGGTTAAAGAAGCACTACGAAGGAAGTAGTTTTGTTGCTTTGTAGGTTTGTTAATTGTTATTGGTCAATGGTTCCTTAGGAAATTTGATAACTGATAACAGAGACTCTTTAGCAGTCATAATTAATGCGCAATAACAGCCCTGTGTGGCCTGAGGGTATCCCGAACGAGGATCATTTTGCTTCTATCCACCACTAAAAAAGCAATGAAATGCATTTCAGAAATACTTTCAACCCCGCTTAACGGATTTTCCAGTAACTCCATTGCTGCAAATTCATTTAAATGGTGAACGTGGTGTTGTGCTGTTTTTTTAGAATCAGGGCCCCTGAAATCCCAAATAAGTTTAATTCTTTCTTCCAAATTAATCTTCTAAAACAATACCTAAATCGGCAATAATAGCCAGTGTCAAATCCAAAGCAGGATCTAAATAGATAACGGCATTATTATCCCCCACAGAAAGTACCTGTGTATAGTTTTGTGCTTTAGCGATTTTTTCCAGGGATTGACCTATTTTTTGATATAGAGGTCTTTTTAACTCATCTTCCCTTAAACGAATTAACTGAATACCGTTTTGTCTGAATTTGGTGATTTCTTCTTCCAGTACTAAAATTTCAGATTGTTTATCCTGCATTTGTTGAGGAGTAAAAGTATCAACAGAAGCATTATAAGTTTCCAGCATGTTCTGGTAAGTAGTCATTTTATCTTGCAGTTGCTTTTCAAGACCCGTACCATATTCCCTTAGATTTTCATTGACTTGTGGAAGTTCAGGCATTTTGGAAATGATAAAATCAATATCGACTGTACCCACTTTAGATTGTGCAAACCCCGATATAGATGTAAAGAAGATAAGAATAAGAAGTGCTGTGTTTTTCATTAGTTTTATTTTTGAGATGTCAAAGATATAAAGATTTATGAAAGTAATATCCTTTTACGCAATAATGCAGAATAAAATAAAAAATGGAATAATACAGCAGCATTTTTTTTATTTTAATTATAAACAATTGATTTTTAGTCTTAAATGCAGATGTTTTTATAATAAATATCAAACTGAAAACATAGGCAATTGCTTCCTATTGTAAAACCATACATTTTTGTTATTTTTGCAATCATTAAAAAAATGGCTATGCATTATAAAACCTATATCGTTTATTTTTTTCTACTTTTTGTTACATCTGCATTTTCCCAGAAACAAACCAAAGAGACATTACTTACTATTGACGGTGAGGAAGTTTCTTTAAAGGAATTTTTAAGTGTTTACAACAAGAACCTGGATATGGTTCAGGATGAGGATCAAAAAGACAAGGAGGCTTATCTGGATTTGTTTATAAACTACAAACTTAAAACTAAAGAAGCATATGCACAGGGTTTAC
>JBGTDF010000173.1:0-2812 GCA_041748455.1 Planktosalinus sp. | reverse complement strand
AGCCGCTACATGGAGTATGCCCACGCATCGTTTTCACTGGACGGAAAAGAGTGCAAACTTCTAATCTTAGAAGTGATCGACATGGGCCCAAATCGGGGCATGCTGTTTTTGGCATTCGGTGACGAAACCAGTGCAGTAGATTCGTATGGTGCCGGCCGTTACCTTGATGTCAAAAAAGTGCCTGGCAGTCAATCGATCACGCTGGACTTTAATTTGGCGTACAATCCATATTGTGCTTATAACGATACCTATTCGTGTCCACTTCCACCAAAAGAAAATTTATTGCCGGTGGAGATTAAGGCCGGGGAAAAACTTTATCATTGATGCTTATGAAGAATTCTAAAGTGGCTTTTTCATTACACAGCTTTCTGAGTCTGATAAATGTAGATATGATTTTTTCGCGGATAGCGAACAGCTTTATAGCGCTTACATTAATTTTTTCCATGTTTAACTGCGTTAGCACAGAGGTCGATCCGGTTCCTGTCCTACGTTTTCAATCATCAACACTAACATGTCACTTGGATGATCACGGAGGTTGCTTTAACCCGGTTAAAAGTTCAATTGAGGAAAAGATACAACTACCCGATGGTTCGTATATTTTACAAAGCGGTTCCATCTCGATATCAAGCAGTGACCCGTCTATTGCTGAACCAAATGGAAATGGATTTATTATCGCTAAGAAAATCGGAAAAGTCGTAATCACAGCCGTACAGAAAGCAGCACCAGGATATAATGCAAAAGGAATGGCCAGTTATACACTAACAGTAGAAGGCCCACTAGATCCCACTCCGGAATTAACATGGTATCAATCGGAGTTTCGTGATATTTTTCAACCTGTTGATGGTGGTGTGGGAGATTCAATCATCAATTATGTTACCTCTTCCATTGTCAATGGTGGCGAGATTACCTATAGTTCTAGCAATATTGGAATAGCGACCGTGACCTCAAATGGAATTGTAAAGTGTTCACAGATCGGAGAGGCTACCATTACGGCAACTCAAAAAGAAAAAGCTGGTGTAAATCAGATGACTTCCACCTCATTCATAGTACGAGTTCTTCCGACTCCTTTGATCACTTTTACATATCCAACATATACTTGCTCCCTTAATTCAAATGAAGTGTATCAGAATATGTGGTCGACCAATATGCCAGGTGGAGATTTCAGTATTTATGTAGATTATGTTGATGCCAGGCCTATCGCATCCTATACTTATCAGGGTGTTATTACACCTATTCGTGCTGGAAACTGGAAAGTAACAGTTTATCAAGCACCGGTACTTGGGGAGCATACCTCAGCAACAGGTTCTTTCACACTTATTATTTTACCCTGAGCTAAAAATTTATGGGTAAATTTGAGATTATTCGTAACACAAACTTTCAGTTCGGTTTATAGTTAAAACGGTTGATGTTATCATTCTCAATGACTATTTTTTGTTTTCCAATATTTCCAACAAGCGCTGATTAAGGTAAAGTTTTTCTTTCCCTACTTTTACTGATTGTAAAAACCCGTTATCCTCCAATGCTATCAAGTAATTTCCAACTGTCTTCGGATTTCCGATACTTTCATCAATCAAATGTTGTCTTTTTGTATATGGTAAACGAAACAAAATTTCTATTAAATCTTTGGAATAAATTTTGGGCAATTTTTTTTTGATTTCGTCAGCGGTTTTATCCATTGCTTTTAGGATTTTATTCAGCCTTTCCACGCCTTTTACAGCAGTTTCTTCGATCATGTCTAGCATATACAAAATGAAAGTTTCCCACTCGTTTCTCTCCGTTACATTTCTCAACGTGCGGTAATATTCCGTTTTGTTTCGCATAATGTATTCACTCAGATATATGGCGGGCACGCTTAACAAGCCTGATAATTTGAGATACAATAACAGTAAAATTCTTCCTGTCCTTCCGTTACCGTCCACAAAAGGGTGGATGGCTTCAAATTGATAATGCATTAACGCCATTTTGATAAGGGGGTCAATGTCGTTATCACCACTTAAAGGCCGTGCAGGTTCGTTGATGAATTTTTCCAAATTTGCCAATTTATCCCTGATAATTCCTTCTCCGCTGGGTGGTGTATAAATTACTTCACCTTGTGTGTTGGACAACGTTGTTCCGGGCGTAACCCGTATAGAAGCGTCATTTTGTTTAATGCACTGAACAATTTTTATACACAAATTGGTCGTTATGAACGGCTTGTCTTTAAGCTGTTCCAACCCCATCCAAAGGGCTTCTTTGTAGCTCAACACTTCCTTTGTGGCAGGATTCTCTATTTTTTTGTCAGCCACTAAAGATTGATATAATTCATCATTGGTAGTGATGATATTTTCCACTTCGGAACTTGCTTTGGCTTCCTGCAAATAAATGGTGTCCAAAAACAGGGTTGGATTGGGTAAATTCAGTAAAGCACCATTCAGTTGAGCCAATGCCCTACCTGCCGAAATAGTTTTACGAAGGATATTCTTTGTTTCTATATCGGCCTTAGGCGGTAAAAGAGGGAGATCGTTGTACGGTATTTTTCGGTCAAAAGCCATGTTTTGGATGTATGTTTTACGTTCGCCCAAGGGAACAAGGGTAAAAATACTAAAAAATTACACTCGTTTAGAATTCGAAGGTAAAAATTACACTCGTGTGAGCGTTTGTTTCTTGACCAAAAGAAAACTTGTTGCCGGTGGCGATTAAGGCGGGGGAGAAAATCTATCATTGAAGGTTGCATAAACCATCAGCAAACAAGAATCAAAACTCGGTCTATTTTACGTTCATCCATCATACAAGGGTAAAAATCCTAAATAATTACACTCGTTTATGATTCGAA
>JBGTDF010000172.1:0-3230 GCA_041748455.1 Planktosalinus sp. | reverse complement strand
GTATTGCCATGCAACCTGATAAGGGCAAACGCAGCATCAGTCACCCCCATGTGCACGTCGGCCATGACTTCAAGTGAGTCGTCCATAGTCATCTTGTGAAACCATGCCCTCAGAGCATCTCTTCCTTTTTTTTCCATAATTCGTTTACGCCTAAAGAAATTTCTTATTCTGCACATCCCAAACAAGATTATCTAGTCCATGCTGAACTGAAATTCCCCAATAAGTCAAGTAAGGGCCGATTTCCTCCGGTCCTACCCACCACTCATTTCTACCTGAGTCTGGTTCTACAGGTATCCGAATTTCGTTTACTGAGCCCACACCAATTTCATTCTCCATTAAACTAAACGAATTGAGTAGCTCTTGAAAAATTGCCGAAAAAATGGATGTAAAATTGTTCGCTAGACCATACACCACGACCTTTGCATCCTGAAAATAGAATCGATATTTCTGGATTTCAAGCGCCCCATCATTAGTTTCTCCAAGTTTATTAAGTGAATCAATGAAAGGCTTGAAAATTTTATCCTTTGCAATATCGTAGACCGCACCTCCGACTATACTGCCTTTAAGGAAGTCAATTAAGTTCGTGTTTAAAAAAATGTCAAACCACATTTCATAGTTACCCCCTGCCGCTGGCATCCACGTTGGTATTTCATTTACGTTGTAAGAGGTCCGGAGTGAATCTGCAAATTCTTCCGTTCCCTTAATCATTCCGGTTCTATACTCGAAGGTTATCTGTGTAATCATAAATGTATTTTTTTGACACGTGCGCCATAAAAAAGAAAGAGGACTGATGTCCTCTTTCCAAACAATTTCAGTCAGCCGCTCTAACCATTTGAGCTAATTCCCCAATATTTACTTTTGCTTGTGGAGAATACGGGGATCGAACCCGTATCTACTAATTATCTTAAATGTCTTTTCTTACATTGCAACGAGACTTATTTCTTCCCTGTACTCTTTGATGGTTTTAATGAAGGAGTATTCCCCGGAGTACTTTTATTATCTCTCTGCCGCTGGTCTGGTTTCCCAGTTGACTTAGCTGTCTTTTTTGGTCCTGTTTTTAATCCCATAATTTCCTTTTTTTATTAGACGATATTTTGGAATTTGCGGTTGCCTCAAGCCTGCACATTTTCTTGTTCCTCAAGATACTTATCTCCCTCGGCTTTGGCCATTTTGAAGAACGCCGGAAGGACATCAAGTATTCGGAAGGCTAGAATGAAGAACATGCCAAGACCGAACAGTACTATCAAAATTACAATGAAGAATGCACCGCTCAAATGCTCAACCGTTCCGGCATATACAATCAGCGCAATAGCGATCCGGCATGTTGATACGAAATTATACTTCAAATTTTTCTTCGGCTCGTCCAGAGCTTCCTTCATCTCTCGCAGTGCTTCAGGTGTAATCTCTGGCGCAATCTCATTATAAATCTTGATCAGTTTCTCTTTTGTGAGCTCCTCCGGCACTACAATCTTCGAAGCAAGACCAATACCTTCTACACCGTTGTCAATCTTCTCGCTAGTTAAGCTATAAGTCAAAAGTTTCCGATGATTGCGGAGCACCCAAAAGTGAGTCAACAATTTGAATATTAAATAACCGACTGCTTCGGTTGCTACATAGACCATTATAAAAATACTGAACGGTAGGAAGAACTTACCACCAACAAAAAAATCCAGTATACCCTTGTAGTCTGTGATGTCCAACCACTGGTACTGCCCGAACCATCGGATATAGAAGTAAGATGAAATACTAATGTTTAGTAGCAAATTCAACAACCTCCGCGCCGGTTGATAGATTGGCTTGCCTTGTATGAAGTGCGTTGCGATATTTAATACTTCGGTCATAAAAAAAGTTTTATGTACAAAGGAAGAATACGAGAACGTAAACTATTTACGTTTTGATAAGCTCCAATGATTTTTTCACATTTATTTTTATATTTGGAATAGTTGGGCAAAAAATTGACGCAACCTTAACAAAAACAAAATTCAAATGATAACTGTATTCACAACTCTACTTAAAGCATTCGGAGCGCATAGATTGGTTTCGTTTTTCTTTCCTGAATTATTGCCTCAAAATGCTAATAGTCTATCTCTCCATATTGGAGATGGAGCGCCTAATAAATTTTTCAGAATACTATATCCGCTATACATTTTATTATGGGTTTATGGGGCAACACCTTTATGGAAGTTAGCTGTTATGGTGCTTGTTACCGAGCTATCTGTTTATTTGGTTAAACCCTTAGTCTATCGTGTTTTCGAGTTGACAAAGGCGAAGTGAATGTTTTAGCTGAACCGAAGCTAAAAAAGCGTATTCTTAATTTTCTATGAAAACTTTCTACGACTTCATTACCACATTACCCACGCAAGAAGACCCGCACTGCGCTAAGTTTATTTCCATGTGCAAAGTAGATACTGATTTTCCACGTACAAACGACCCGTCTATACTGGCCATTTATCTTTATCTTAAACTTGATGATAAACTTACTGAAGCATTCCAAAAACTAATCATGCTTTATCAGTATGAACATCCTGAACGTTTACCTAAAAGGGCTTTCATCAGACAAGATATGGCCCTTGCTACTATAAATCTCATTGTCTATTTGCAAAATGCTTCTGCTGAGTATAAGTGGCATTAAGCTATAAACAACAAATTATTTGGCTAGTGTTTTTTGTTTTACGTTAGGCGATAAATATCGCCAGTATCTTGCATTGGCGCAGCATGAATATGCAGCGCAGCCAGCTGCTACAAATGCTGCGGAGCGGGTGATTGTGTGTCAATAAGATGACTTATTAACAAAATAAAAACTCAGCCAACTTATTTCGTCACAACTCGTTTATCAATCAACTAAAGCAATGACCAATGATTAAAGAAATTAAATTCAAATTAGAAAAGAAACTGTTCCTTTCATACGAAGGTGCTACTGAAAAAGACTTCCATTTGGCAGAACAAATTTGTTTTAACTACAAAAATGCTATAGGCAAAGCCTTAATGGAAAGCATAAGACATGCTGAGAAGACTAGCCTGAATATTAACACCTATTACAAAATTCCTGTTGCTAGATTAGGAGACACTGGTAACATCCATTATTTGGAGTTTTATTTGTATGATTTTGACCATGAATTTGCTTGGATAGGTCTTAGTAAAACAATACCAAAATCAATACCTGCATAATAAAAGGACCAGTCTTCAGACTAGCCCTTTTATTATGTTGTAGTATATTTAACCTGTTATAC
>JBGTDF010000171.1:0-2277 GCA_041748455.1 Planktosalinus sp. | reverse complement strand
TCCTTGGCTACTTTTGTTTTAATAGGTTTTCTCTTATGAGGCTCAGCTAATATTTCTTTATTCAATATTTTGGTTTGCCCTACCATTAAAAGGTTCAGATCTTTTACAATGTAATCTGCAAGGTCATCATCAGAAATGTTGTCGCCTTCTATATCAAGTCGAAAGTCCTCGCCCTTAATACTTCCACCATTTGTAAAATAAATCTCAAAATCAAATTTTACCCTTTTGTTCATACAGTTTGTCGTTACCTTAATCTACAAGGTCAATTAAATTTCTAGTTAATAGTCTACCCAAAATTTTGAGCGCGAGTGAAAAATACTATTTTTGTTACCGGTTCGACTTCATCGCCTTTACTTTTTTAATATTTGGATCTGCCACAAAACGCTGGTATTCTTCAGTTTCCATTCCGAATAGTGCGACTTTGCCTTGGCTATTGCTATGAATGCCAAAGCCAAATGTTTTTGTCAAGGGTGAAGCGCGAAAACAAGGTTGGCCTTTTGAAAAAAATTCTTCCCTTGCTTGTTTGTGCTCTGCTTTTGTCAAATCTTTCCTGTCGGCAAATACTTGAAAAAAAATATCGTCGGAGGTGAGTTTGTAGGGGTTATTGGCCAAAAGTTCATACTGCATTTCGGCTACAGTTTTTTTGTCTTTGGCCGGTGGTTCTGTGCCGGAGTCTGCTTTAGTGTCTTCTGCCACTTCTATAAAAGTGTCAAAATAATTAGTGGAATGTGTTTTCATAATATACTTGTTACTTAAAATTCACCATTTTACATGCCCAACTCAATTGAAAATTGAAATTTGAGAGTTACTGTACTTCTTACTATAAAAAACCTAGTGGAATAACACTAAATAAAAAGAAAATAATTTTATATATGTTATCCAAATATTAAGAGTTGAAATTAATGTTTATAAAAAAACAAACCTATTTTTTAAAATACAAGTATAGTAGTATGTAGATACAAACCAATTGGCTGGAAATAAAAGAGTTGAATTGTTTTTAAAGATCCTCAGTTGTTGACTATTCCAGTTTTTTCTTTAAGATATGAAAGCAAGAATTCATAGATACAATGAATAAACCAGAAAGGGAAACGCAAGAAGTACAACCATATGGCTATCGTAAAGGATTATTCTGGATACTGGTTTTTATTTTACTCAGCATAGTGCCTATGGGAATTGCACTGCTGGGGAATTTGCCCGATGCACGCGGATTTTGGATAGAATTTGGCGTTGCCTTGGGTTTTATCGGATTGGGCATTATGGGGGTTCAATTTATTTTTACCGGCAGATTGGCACGGGTGGCACCAACATTTGGGCCTGATAATATTTTCCATTTCCATAAAACACTGGGTATAGTTGGGTTTATTTTTATACTCGCTCATCCTGTTATTTTAATCCTCAGCAATTCGGCGTTTATCCATTATTTCAATCCCGCTGAAAACCTACCACGGGCTTTGGCACTTTCTACAGTAACAGTGGCCATCGCGCTGTTGATCATTACAAGTTTATGGCGGGTAACTTTCGGATTGAGTTATGAGAAGTGGCGCTTACTCCATGGAATTTTGGCTTTGCTCGTAGTTTTTATTGGCATTGCTCATTCTGTGCAGGTGGCCCATTATTTAGATCCGCTATGGAAAAAGGTTGGTATTATTGCCACCCTTTCTGGTTGCAGTTATTTTATTGTGCATACCCGTATAGTCCGGCCTTGGATAAATAAGAAAAAACCTTATGAAATAACACAAGTGCAACCGGAAAGACATGACTGCTACACCGTTGTAATGAAGCCTAAATATGGATCTAAAATGAAATTCATCAGTGGTCAGTTTGCCTGGCTTACCATCAACGAAACGCCATTTACACTCCAGCAACATCCATTCACCTTTAGCTCTAGCCCAGATAGTGATTTTCTTGCTTTTACCGCTAAGCAATCAGGTGATTTTACGGAAACATGGAAAGATATAAAACCTGGCACTAAGGCCTATTTAGAGGGGCCTTTTGGGTCGTTTACACTTATGCCTTCTGGGAATATTTTTATGGTAATGGGTGGTATAGGTGTTACGCCAGGCATGAGCATGCTCAGAACCATGAAAATACATAAAGACAAACGAGCTGTCACGCTTATCTATGGCAGCGATGAGTTTGAAAAAATCATTTTTCGGGAGGAATTGGAATCGCTTGAAAAAGAACTCAATCTCACATTAGTGCATCTGCTTAAGGAACCATCAGACGATTGGCAAGGAGAATCGGGTCTGTTAGATAAATCTTTATTGGAAAAATATC